>JBKQRG010000041.1:0-13769 GCA_052144015.1 Desulfomonilaceae bacterium | reverse complement strand
TAACCGGCGGTCAGTTTGTGACTTGATATCAACGAATTACGGTCTCGCCTCTTGGGTCCCGCATCGCGCCGCCTTATTTGTCGGCGGCACAGGGGGGGAGCCCTTCTTCACCTCTGCCAAGAATCGTTAGTCGCGTTGTAGGGCTAAATAAGACCGAAGGATCTCAACATAGTCTTTACTCCATCCCCAGAGATTCGTATTTTTCTCGTGGAGGAAGGCTTCTCTTAAATCCTCCCTGGTCCGCATACTCTGTAACGTAGAGCTAGCGTATTTAGCATCTACCCAATACTGTTTCTTGCGGCCGACGCGTGACACTCGATAGTACCAACTCGATTCGCTACAGGGCTTATAATATGCATCCAAGAAATCTTTTTCAGCCTTGTTTATGCCAAATTTGGCTTTTTGGCCAACTGGTAGCTTGTCCTTCTTGCATACTAGGAATGTTATCATGAAGAAAGGATGAACCGGTTCCAAGCGTTTGAGCGACGTACGTATCTGTTGGAAGCTTATGAACATTGATTTGACCTCACAGCCTCTTGAGTACTGTGATCATGTGCTCACAGAAACGTGGATTAAGTTCAATTCCCGTAGCAGGCCTTCCAGACTGTACAGCCACCCTCAGAGCGGTACCGCTACCCGCAAAAGGATCCAAGACGGTTCCGCCCGGCGCACATCCTATATCAAGACAGCGCTTCACCAGCTCGTCAGGAAACGGGGCTGTGGATAGTCCGTTGGATGATTTCGGGCGGGCGATAATAGTCCACATATCCTCTTGTTTGGAGTCTGTCAGGTTTCTTCGATTGAAATAGTTTCTCTTTTCCTTAACAAACATAAAAATATTCTCATAGCTACGACGAGGCCTGTCTTTAACTGATTCAGGAAGGGAATGTTTGCGATACCAAATGATCGAGCTTCGCAGTATCCATCCTCGCCCAATCATGTCCAGTGCGACACGCCATGGAACTCCGATTAAAGTCTTAGGCCTAAGGCCGATACCTAACCCACCGCTCTTATCCACGGCCCTCAACCCAAACCGACGTTTGCTACTTTTTGGGTCTATTCCACGCGCCATACCCTTGCCGGAGTAGTATGTGTCACCCAGATTGAGGAACAGAACGCCGTCTGGCTTGAGTACTCGAAGTACACAATCCATTACTGAACCGATAGACCTCACATAATCTGTGACTGAATCCTCTAAGCCGATTTGCCCCTCAATCTCATAATCTCGCAACCAAAAATAAGGAGGCGATGTCACCACGCAGTTATAGGTATTGTCTGGAGTCCATTGCAATGCATCAAGGGCATCTCCTGCGTACACAGTCCAGGCAATTCCATTTTTTGTAAGACCTTCAGATTTGGAGATCTTCAATCTTCTTCCACAATTTAACGGTTCATTCGAAAGCTCCATGTTTTCCTACGTCTATCTGAGCCATTTCTGCATACTTAGTTACCGGTTTTACGATAAACTGGGGGTGAGATTTTCCAGAACAGTCAACAGAAACCCATGTACAACAGAATTGAAGATCTTTCAAGGTTAGGAATTCGATGGTCGAGTCTTGATTCCGTCGGTAATAACCTTCGTTATAGGCAAGGCTATCAGCGCGAGATCAGGACGCCATTCTGCATAAGGAGGGGCTGGCGAGTCGCCCTTGTCAGCCGTGCTATCATCACGAATGGGCAAGATGCGGGTCCTGCTATAGTCCGCCAGAAAAGCTAGACGCTCGCTTATATCTGGTTTGCAGTCGATTGTGATTCCTGGGTGGATTGTACTTGAGTCTTATGGTATTTCTGGTCGCTCGCTATTAACTGGATCTCCAGTCGCCAGTTTCAACCGCGAATAAGTGAGGTCGATTTGATCCTGGATTTTCAATCAAACAGTTTGACCACTGTGGAAGAGTTGGAGCCCGGGTTATGGCAAGTAACAACCCGATATGACGATAATCTTTTTTCGGCCCAAGTCATGCTGGATGTACGATTTCCAACCCTTGACATAGTGCGAGCAGATCTGACGGTCAGGCGGGATGTTCTAAGACTGGCGACGGATTTGACGACCTCTGCTGAGAGTTTGGTCGGCATCAGAATCGGTCCGGGAATGACCCGGATCGTCCGGAGTATCTTCGAGGCTTCGTCCGGTTCGAATCGTCTCGCTGATCTTACGCTTGAAGCAATGGAGATGCTCATCAATGCTCTGACCGTGCCGGAACTTAGAAAGGCGGCGAAGACTGGAGGAGTAGCTCTGGACCTAGAGAAAAAGGATTCGCAGATCTGTCTGAACGACTGGGTAATTGGTGGCGATATGGTCGAGTTGATGGCACAAAACCCGAGACTGAAAGACAGTTGCGCGGCATTTTCGGGTCTTGCCGAAAAGGCAAGCTCAAAATGATTGGAAAGTAGCATCTCAGCTAGGAGAGGCGTGGATTTGTCGTTGTCCCGCGTTCCGCGGGAAAGCAATCCCGAAAGCGAGATTGCTTCGCTCCGCTCGCAATGACACCTCCAACCCTTCAGTCAGGAAGGGCGGGATTTGTCATTGCGAGGCCGTAAGGCCGTGGCAATCTCCGAAGCCTACGAGATTGCTTCCCTCCGGTCGCTATGACATTCTTTGGCCGCCTTTAACTGAAGGGTTGATTTGAAACTTCGCTGGAAGGCAATACGGAAACAGGAAAACATGCTGGCGTATTCAAGAACTATATCAATCGGGGTGCAGAAGCAGGGCGAAGATCGCCGGGTGGTGAGCGGAATTTTGGAAGATGAATTGTACGCCATGGCAATTGAATTAGCTGTTCACTGGCCAACTCTGACGATTGAAGCATTGCAGACCAGGATGAAACGTTTTACTACTGCGCGGTGTTGTCTGGCCGAAAGCGTATTTGCACAAGCCGCAGGCTGGAAAATTGGTTTGGATCTCGACGGGAAGATTAAGAAAGAACTGGGTCGAAAGGGCTGCCGTCATATGGCTACCCTGATGATCGAATGTTGCCGAAATCTGGTTAGAGCGGAGTTCACCCGTGAATTCATTTCAGCAAAAGAAAAGGACCCGGACATTGATGCTGGCGCATTTATTGATCAGTTCTATTCACAATATCCAAACTTGAAGGGATATTTGAGGCTTCAGTAGGTTCCAATTAATAATGCCGACGTATTTCGATTTGCATATACACACTACAGCCTATTCCGCTTGCAGCAACATGACACCCGATCAAATGGCCTTGGCAGCGAAAGACGCAGGGCTCGACGGGGTGTGTATTACCGAGCACAATAGGCTATGGAATAGGCGTGATACGGAATCTCTGGCTCGCAAACATGGCATAACAATCCTTTGCGGCATGGAGATTACCACAACTGGTGGAGATATACTGGCTTTCGGCCTGGAACAAGAACCAAGGCAGATGTGGACCTCCGAGAAAGCAGACCGCACTGGGAAATCCGGTTGGCCTGATATCGCAGACAAACCTCTGTATCCTTTGGCGCCGGCTTTCCTCAAATCGAAAGTGGAAGCTGTTGGGGGTTTAGCGATTGCCGCCCATCCATTTAGACGATTTCTCGTGTTTGGTTTTGGCGAGCTTCCGATGAATCTCGAGGAGGCCATGAGCAATCCGACTTTTTCACATGTTCATGGATTGGAAGTGTACAATAGCATGTCCACACGCCAGGAAAATGATTTGGCTCTTCAGGTCGCGGAGGCACTCGGATGCGTCAAATTCGGAGGCAGCGATGCACATTCCACTACTGCAGTCGGATCGTGCGTGACAGTCTTCGAAGACGTGATAGCAGATGAACAAGAACTCGTCTCAGCTCTCCGCAGTGGTCGTTTCGAGCTCGAACGTAGAAAGTAGAGCGCTGCCGCGTGTGGAGAACCATGCCTTGACTTCATTACAAGTAATCGAAAATTCCAGGGAAACAAACATGGAGCCAGAAAATATTGAATGGTCCGCTTGGACGCGAGCTGTCGAACATTACTTGCGACTGAAAACGTTTCCGGTCGGATTGAAGATGCTCGAGGATTCCGCGGAGTTCTCCGGCAACAAATGGATCCGGCGTCCCCAGGAGAAACTATCCCTGTGTCAAATGATCACGATAGTCCGAACGTTTGATTGGACCATCGGCATAACCGCTGACGATTTAGTCACCCCAGGTTGCGCCGCGGTCTTAGGTCTCTCCGAACTTCCGGATTTTATTACTGACGGGACTATGAGAAGCACGGTCTGGCTTGAAAAGAAAGAGGATGCGGCTCTCTGTGAATCAGTAATTCAGCGAATTCCTTGCGGAAAATATAAAGCCGCGATTCTTGCGCCCACAGCTTACGATCCTTTTGTGCCAGACATTGTATTGATTTACGGTAATCCTGCCCAGATGTCCCTGATGATAAACGCGATTCAATACGACAAGTATGAACGGCTGGTTTTCTATTCCGTTGGAGAATCTTCATGCTCGGACGTGATCGGCCGATGTTTTGTGGATCGCACGGCTGCTCTTTCCATACCCTGTTACGGTGAACGACGTTTCGGGCACGCGGCTGACGATGAACTCGCCATTGGCTTGCCTGCAGAGGAATGCAGCCGGATACTGAAGAACCTGGAAACGCTCTACAAGAAAGGTATACGTTACCCGATCTCTCAGTACGGCGCACAAGTCAGTCCGTTTAATGCTTTGGCCGCGGTGTACAATTTCTCAAGCCTGTCCGAAAAAAAAATCGAAGTAGACAATTATAGGTAACAAGCCGAAAAGGCGTAAAGGCTATATTAGAAATATACTTGATTCATCCACCGGAAAGCATAGTGAAACGTGGCGCCACAATGATCTCCACCTCTTTGTAGCCGCTCTCTATTTTTAGATTGAGGACATGGAGCAGGCTGGCATAGCTGGCGATCTGCCAACCGCCAATCATCCTCCACACTTCGGGATTACGCCAGTCCCACGTCTTTGCTTCCTCCAGGGTAAAGGATCTCCTCTCTTCAGTTTCTCTGTCACATAGTGTCAAAGTAATCCTTTGGTTGATCTCTTTTTCCATATTTCTGATGTCGATCGATTTGTCTTCTGTCTCTGCCATACGGTTTCTCCTAAATGAATAAAATATTGAGTAGAAAAGGTCGGGTCCCTGGCTGGCAGTCCATCTTTTCATCAGTTCATTCCGAGCACTTGTTTTCAAGATGAAAATCATGGGCAAGACTCGTGATCCGCGGATGATTCCCGCAAAGTGGGCAATCCGGGTCCTTCCCGGTTTCCAGAATCCTGGTATTCAAGGTTAAGGCGCTATAAACATAGAACTTGCCAATCAGGAGGGTGCCTATGCCTAGAAGGAGCTTTATTACTTCTGTGGCTTGAACCAAGCCGATCTGCCCCGGTACAACCCCGAGGACTCCGATTTGACTTCAGGTCGGTGCGAGATGCGCAGGAGGTGGTTTGGGGAAAAGACACCTCAAGCAAGGTCCGTCGACTTTCGGCCAAAAAACGCCTGCCTGACCGTCGAATCCTACAGCTCCGCCGAACACATAAGGCTTACCCGCAAAAAAACAGGCATCATTGAGTAGGAATTTGGTCTCTATATTGTCGGTGGCGTCCATTACAACGTCGAAATCGGAAATGACGTGCAGGGCATTTTCAGGCTCCAGCCGTGTTGGAAAAGGTATCACTTGCACGTTCGGATTGATTCGCTCAATTGCGGATTTTGCCGAATCAACCTTGAGTTCGCCTACACTATCCGTTCCGTGAATCACCTGTCTGTTGAGATTGGAGAGTTCCACACGGTCGAAATCCACAATGCCAATCGTGCCCACGCCGCAGGCGGCCAGATAAAGCCCCGCAGAGGAAGCTAGTCCTCCGGCCCCTACCATGAGGACCTTGGCGTTCATCAGCTTGATTTGGCCTTCTTCGCCGATCTCGCTGAGGAGCATGTTCCTGCTGTAACGGTCCAGTTGTTGAACTGTAAATTGGCTGCCGACCACCATCTCGCGGCCATTCTTCAGCCACGCATTGAAACCGCCTGCAATAGAGCGAGCCTTTGGGAAACCTTTTGTCGCCAACTCCTGAGCGATTTTTTTCGAACGATCGCCCGAAGAGCAGTAGATAAGAATCGAAGCGTCTTTGTCTCGGAGCAATTCGTCGGCCTCTTTCATGACGCGGTTCGGTGATATGAATCGTGCGCCTTTGATGTGGCCCAGGCACATTTCTCCGTCGCTTCGAACATCCAGAAGGATTACTCTGCTGTCGCTCAGAATAAGCTTCTTAGCTTCATCAACCGAGATCTCAAGACCCTCAGGCCGCGTTCTGTTCAGTCCGGACTTTTGGTCTTTTGCTTCGCCCTGATGATTGGTGGTTGGCTTCATACTAGCTGTTCACTATGGAGAATATTCCAGATCAGCGATATTTTATACTTTACCAATTCACTAATCAATAAGTTTTGTGAAATCGCAAAGTATCTCACTTTGCTAGAGAGCCCACAGGTTTCTTCGGAAATACGTTGCTCGCAGACCCATCAGAGATTCAGAAATGAATGATTCATAAGAGAGAACAATATCTGCAGCGAAATTGTTGGAAGTCAATTTTTAGCGCCGGACATGCCGCATTGATCCGAGGCAGCCCGGAGTATACGATCAGACGGTAGCGACCACTTCACGCGGGTCGAACTGTCTTTATTTAGCAAAATTGGTATAGGCGGAACTTTTCTATTGACCCGAATCCTTGTCCTTCAGTTTCAGAGTCTGTTTGACGAGATCCTTTTCATGATCGAAATTGACAATCCTTTGGAGCATGATTTTTTGCGCAGCGACAGGACCGGCGCCATGCCATGTCCCGACCCCGTGCATACCTGCAGTCCAGTGTTGGAGCAATTTGTGAACTTTTAATATATTTTCTGTGGGTTCGTCTGAGCCAAAACTGAAGAATTCCTCCACATATGGCGCGGTTTCCGGATTCTTCAATTCCTTCAAAGAGGGCAGAGTCACCACTAAACCACCGCCAATGTCTCCAGCCAATGCCATTGTCCGCCAGAATGCATTGCAAATATTGAGCTTGGCCACATTGCCCATGATCTCATCCGGCAGAAAAACGCCTGAACCCACCGGATCTTCGCTCCCGAGTTGTGCGGAAGCCATCCCACATGCCCGGCAGGTCTCTCTCAGGACAACCATTTCGCAGATCTGTTCATTTATGTGCGGGACTTTTTCCAGACCTTTATATTCTTGTATGAGCTTGCACGCACCGATAATTTGATTCATGAACCCCACCTTACACGTGCCGCCGCAGGTCATGCGGTGCGTCCGAGCAAAGCGGGTGACGATCTTGCCGGAATACTGAGCCTCTCCGCAGTGAAATACCCTTTCCCACGGCACAAATACATCATCGAAGACTACCATTGAGGTTTCCCTCTGACCGAATAAAGGGTTCCCCAATTCATAGATATCTTCGGCCTGCTCTCTTTCCGCTGAGTAGGATGAATACTGGCAGATGTAAGTTATGCCTTTTGTATCAACAGGGATCGCAAAAGCCACTGCGTAATCTTCTTCACCTTCGCCGTGAGCCGATTGCGGTAAAACCACCAGTTCGTGAGAGGCAAAGGCGCCGCTAATATGGATTTTGGCACCCCTCACAACGATTCCGTCATTGTCCTTATCCACAACCTTCAAGGAGAGGTAAGGGTCGGGCCAATCCAGAGTCTTCTTCTTTCGGCTGCCTCTGGGCTCGGTCAGAGCCCCTGCGCAGGAAAGATCTTTTTTCTGAACCATCTTCAGATATTCGATGAAGCGTGAATAATAGGTAGTGTTGAGCTTCTGATCCATTTCCCACGTGGTCGCAGCGAGAGCGTGGAAAGCGTCGCACCCGACACAACGGTAAATGCAGGTCCCTAGCATCTCGGCTGTGAAAGTGCCTGCCTTGGCCTTAGCATCAAGTTCATTGATGCTTGAGGAAATATTGGTGTAGCGATTGATGCGTTCCCCGATAAGAGAAGAGGAGCATGTCATTATGTCCTTGTAACTGTCGTCCAGCGCCCAAGCGTAGCTTGCTTTATTAGATTCCACAACCGTTCTGGTAACAGGGTTTTCAAGCACGTTCTCAATGAGCTTTCCATTCATAAAAACCTTCGGGTGGATATCCTTGAGGCTCTCTTCAAATTGGTCGGGTGTCATCAATGCCATGATCCGTCTCCTTGTTTGTTGGTGGCTAGCTTATCCGGATTAAAGAAATCTGCTGTTCGGAGAGCCAAGACAAGAGCGTCTACCCGGGAGGCGCCGGCCTTCAGAAGCGTTTTCGTCGCCTCGGTTATAGTCGATCCGGTAGTTGCCACATCATCGACCAGTAGTACTCTCTTTTCTTGTACATTACTAGGATCGAGAATACCGAAAGACTTTCGGAGGTTTTTGACTCTTTCCGCTCTTGGTAAACGCGCTTGAGGGACTGTGTCCTTCACCTTTATCAATGATCTCCGGTGCAAAGGCAATCTTGCTTTGGACGAGAGTTTTGTCGCCAATATTACAGTTTGGTTGAAACCGCGCTGGAAAAGCCTTTTACGATGCATAGGCACAGGGATTATCATGTCGAATTCTGCAGTATCATAGTGCCTAAGGAAAGCGGCGGTAAGGACATCGGACAGGGTGTTCCCGAGGTTGAGCGCTGCGTAGTACTTGAAACGTATCAGTGCCTCCCGTAACGGGCCTTCGTAATAAACACCATACCGCGCCCTCGTATAAGGCGGAGGTGACGAGAGACATCGACCGCATACGCCGTCGGGCTGTAACGCGAGACCTGGTACGGGCAGCCCGCATTGACTACAGAAAGGACGAGAGATAACTCTGATAGACTGAAAACAATCGGTACAAAGGAAGGAATTCGGTTCAACTCGGGCGGAATCGCAAAAAACGCATCTCCGCGGGAAAATAGTATCTAACAACGCCTCTTTGATCGAGACTATGCTATCTAATGATATCATGGCTTGTCCGACCTGCGGTGGACAGCATTATAATGGCAGGAAGGCGAAATGGCGACTCAAAAGTCGAGCGTGAGTAATCATCGACTCACTGCGTTTAACCAGGAGAAGAAGAATCTGTCACCGCAGAGGCCGCGGAGATCGCTGAGAATGACTAAGAGGGTGATTTCTGATATGATTGGGCCACGGCTAGAAATTTGCTCGGTGTTTGAAAATCAATTCTGGACATCATGAGGCTTGGCATGAAGTTCTACTCATTTGAAATCGTGATCGAAAAAGAGCAGGACGACGAAGGCTATTTTGCATACAGCCCGACTCTGCCCGGCTGTTTCAGTAACGGCAGGACAATCGAAGAGACCAAACGCAACATGCGCCAAGCTTTGGAACAGCATCTGATCTCTCTGCTTGATCATGATCAGTCGGTACCGCAACATGAGCGCTTGGTTCACGTTGAAGAGCTGAGCATCGGGGTACCTGAATGACCCGTATGCCGCAGGTGACGGCCCGAGATCTGATCAGATTTCTGAAGGCCCATGGCTTTGTTGAAGATCGTCAGTCCGGAAGTCATCTCACTTTGTGGAACGAAGCCAGAGGGATCTCTATCACGGTGCCTGTGCACGGGCAATCCGAAATAGGCAGAGGGCTTGCTGTGCGTATCCTAAAGGGCGCAGGCTTTTCTATTGATGATTTTCTGCACTAGAGAGGAGCAATCTAGGATGGTAAACGAACGAACCGCGTCGTTCGAATAAAATGCCAAACGACAGGAGCGCAAAGCGGGGTATTGGACATCGGTCAAGTTGGCTGATTGGATGGGTCGAACGATTCGGCGTGCGTCATTATGCGGAGAATGACACGACCCGGTAAGCTGCGGCAATCATGCTCACGCGGCATACCGGATGATTTCCAACTCCGCGGTAGTGTCCACTCTTTCGAGGATCTTATCCACTCGATTCATAATGGAATCCTCCATGAAATATTCGGTGCAGTTGTCGCACTGCAACACTGGTAGGTCTTTGAGAATCACGATAGTTTTTTCACTGATTTTGAAGGGGAGATCCGTGATCAAAGGCTCTAATTTCGATCCGCATACGTGGCACTTCATGAGGAATGTCTCCTTGTCTTAAAATCTTCTTGCCACTCGTCATGGCTGGGACGATAAGCAGTGATTATCCGAATATTGTCTCCTTCCACATCTGTGGCAAAAAGCACATGAAAAATGTCGCCGCGGTACTGGGAATAGACTAGATAACTTGGCAAATATTTGTCTTCCGGATATTCCTCTATGACCTCGTACTCCTCGTGAGACTCAACAATTGAGTGGCGAGGAATGAAACGGCCTATCAGGCGCATGTTCACATGATAAGTCCATAGCACCTTTCCCTGCCTTACGCACCGCTGGATGAACTGTAAAGGATTATCCGAACATCTGTACGTCACCGTATCGAGTTACCTCAATTCGATGATTTGACTATCTACTCTATCATTGCATAGTCTGCAGAAAGCTGCAAAGGCAAACGTCCCTTCAGGCATCAAAGTGGGGATGCCAAAATCCGCGTTCCTTATGAAGCAAGGTTATTTTCAACGAAAACTGGCTGGCTGCAAGCCAGCCCATTTACAAGAGTTTTTGCGGAGGGGCTCGGGGAGGAGCTTTTTGCAAAAAGCTTCTCCCCGGATTCTTCTCTGCTTTTCCGCGCGTGATAATCTCGGCATTCCGTTATATCATTCAATTCTATGTCACCCTTGATAACCCTCACCACTGACTTCGGCACTCGTGATGGATACGTCGCGCAGATGAAGGGGGTAATTCTCGGTATTAATCCGGAAGCGCGGGTGATCGACGTGACTCATGATATCGAGCCGTTTGATATGATGGAAGCTGCGCTTGTCATAAGAGGCTTATCGGAATACTTTCCAGAGGGTACCGTGCACATTGCGGTGGTCGATCCCGGAGTCGGGAGCAAGCGACGGGGAATCGTAATTCTCCTGGATGGGCGATTCTATGTCGGCCCTGATAACGGGCTGTTTTCCTTGGTATTCGCACGAAGTCACGCGAGAGAGGTGCGGGAGATCAGTAACCCGAATCTGTTCTTGCAGCAAGCTCATCCCACTTTTCACGGGAGGGATGTTTTTGCCCCGGCAGCGGCGCACTTGTCGCTGGGGATTGCCTTCGATGCCGTTGGACCGGTTGCGGAAGCTCCTGTGATGTTAAGCATACCTGAGCCTATTCAGACCGAGGATGGCATTGAGGGTGAAATCATCCATGTGGATCGATTCGGGAATCTCACTTCAGATATCGAATCCGGGATGCTTTACCGGTCCGTGGATTCAGTTCAAATTGGCGGGTTGGAAATCAAGGGGATCAAAAGATTTTTTTCTGAGGTCCCCGCTGGGTCGCCGGTGGCCCTGGTTAATAGTTTCGGATTCCTGGAAATTGCAGTGAACCTGGGGAATGCTTCTCTGGATTTGGGCGTTCAGAAAGGTTCGCGAGTGAGGGTGAAATGGTCTGATAGCAATCTGACGTAGCGGCCGGCGTCCCGGTTCATGTCATTGCGAGGGAGCGTTAGTCCCGCGTTCCGCGGGATGGCAATCCCCATACATAAGGAGATTGCTTCCCCCGCGTTTCAGCGGGGTCGCAATGACAGGTCAGGGGAATGTCATTGCGAGGAGTGAAACGACGAAGCAATCTCCAGCGTGAAAGATACTTCACCGAACTTATTTATAAGGGATTCATGAGTATCTTGATGCAGCCTAACGCCACGGAAAATCTTGCCGGAACCAAACCCAACAAGGCGGAAGTTCTGGTGCTGACCACATCGTATCCTTCGCACGAAGAAGATCCTTCGGGAGTCTTCATCTCCAAGCTCTTGGCCGCGATACACAGACGGGGATATTCCATCAAGGTAGTGGCCCCTTCCGACGGAACTTTTTACGGCCACCGCAAGATTGGAGGAATTGAGACTGTACGCTTCGGCTATTTTTGGCCTCGATCTTTGGAAAGGCTGACCCGAGGAGCGGGCGGCATACCTGAAAACATGAACCACAGCCTTCTCGCGCGGCTTCAACTGTTTCCTATGATGGTTGGATTTTTCTTTGTTTCAGTTGCTCAATCACGGGGGGCTGATATCGTGTACGCCAACTGGCTAGGCGCTGGCATTATCGGTGCTCTGGTAAATCTATTTACCCGGAAGCCGCTCGTTGTTTCCTTTCGTGGAGATGACGGGTACCTGGCACGAGATCGATTTATCTGGCGAAGGTTGACCAGGTGGGTTGTTGCACGCGCCTCTGTGGTGGCTCCTGTCAGCGGTGAATTATTAGATATAATCAGGGCCTTGGGAGTCCCTGAAAAGAAATGCCATCTTCCTCGTTTCGGTGTGGATACAGATATGTTCCACCCACTCGATTCCAAGTCCGAAGGAGGGAGAGGGCTGGAGGTCCGGCTGCTTTTTGTCGGCAGCCTTATTGTCCGGAAAGGACTGCACGACCTGCTCGAAGCGCTTGATGATCCGGCTTTGGAAAATGTTCGCCTGACCGTCGTGGGCGAGGGGTTGTACGGCCCGCAATTACTAAACATGTGTGAGAAACTTGGGCTGGAAAGTCGAACGGACTGGAAAGGTATTCTTCCGCCTGCCGAAGTCGCGGCGCTGATGAGGACTTCGGATATCCTTTGCCTGCCGAGCTATATGGAGGGCAGGCCCAATGCGGTAAATGAGGCTATGGCGTCCGGGTTGCCGGTGATTACTACTCGTGTTGGCGGTATCCCGGATATGGTCGAGGAAAACAAGACAGCGTTGCTTTTCGAAGCAGGGAATGTTCAACAGTTACGTCAATGTCTAATCCAGCTTGTCTCCAACCCGGAATTACGACAAACAATGGGTGCCGCCGGTCGTGACTTTCTTGTAAAGACCGGCGTGAGCTGGGATTCCACCGCAGAAGAATTCGATTCGATTTTTAACGGTATTATTGCCAATCCCCGCTCTTGAACCGATTCGCCGAGAGCAATTAGGTGACTCTTGAGTTACGGACGGCCAAAAATTGTCATTGCGAGCGGAGCGAAGCAATCTCCTTGCTATGGGGATTGCTTCGTCGTTCCACTCCTCGCAATGACAAACCACGCGCCGCATAACAGAGGAGTTGCTTTCTCAGCGCCTTCTGCGTTCTCTGCGGTGAATGTCATCCGCATAAATTGAGAATTGTCTATGGGTCCTAATATTTCCCTTGACTCAGATTTGTCGGATCATTTATTTTGTATACGAAAGGATATTTCTTCATGCCCTATGAAGATTGCATGGTCTATCTGCTGGCTAAGGCCTACCAAAAGGCGCACGGGCAACTCAAGCATCGCTTGGGGGCCTATGGTTTGACACCCGTACAGCAATTAGTGCTGGGTGCACTGTGCCAAGAAGAGGGGATCTCCGCTGGTGATTTGGGCAAGAAACTGTTGCTCGACCCTGCCACACTGTCCGGCATCCTGGATCGTATGTCTGACCGAGGGTGGATCGTGAAGCAAATCGATCAGGAGGATAAGAGAGCCTTAAGGATCTATCTGACGGATGAGGCCAGAGACCTTGAGCCTAAGCTCATGGAAGAAAGAGATAAAGCCAACGAGGAGCTTCTGCGGAATTTGACTTTTGAGGAAAAGGTGCTGCTCAAGAGACTCCTGAAAGTTATACGGGACTAGTTTTTTTTGGAAATATATTTTGTACGCAAACGGATGGGATCAAGTGATTTCAGCTCTTGCCAAAGGCAAGAGCTGCATTGATAGGAGTTTTTGGGGTGGGGTCCGGGGAGCCCCGCGTCCCGCGGGGTTGCAAAAAGTCCCTCCCCGGTTCCTCTTCAAATACTCTTAATC
>JBKQRG010000040.1:0-3171 GCA_052144015.1 Desulfomonilaceae bacterium | reverse complement strand
AACAACCACTGACGTTCCGCCCGTGACCGCCGTCGCGTTAGGTGCGTATCACATTTATCCCCCAAACAATCCAGGGACTACCCCCTTTACCTGCAATGATCAAAGTCTTATAGCATCCATAGATGCCACCGGTCTCATCACCGCGAGATCCGCTGCCTTCGTTGATTGCGGTGCTCAGCACTAGTTGCCAATACCATATCGGCTGACGTTCTTTTTCCCCGAAAAAGTCCGGGACGCTTCAAGCTTCCGGACTTTTTCAGTTTCCTTGTTTCCGCTGTACTGAGACTCGCCCGCTGTTGATGCTAGAATTCTAGATACTCGTCACCTGTGTGATTTTCGTTTTCAGGGGTTTTCGTGCTGAAACGATATGCGACTTCCGCTCAGTAAGCAAAGGACTGATATGTTAGTGGCACATTTCATTTAAACAGGAATTCTAGGGTATGGAAATCAGAGCAAATGCCAGGCGACCTTCAGCCAAGTCTCATAAACAAATACGATTACGATCTATAGTTTGTTGAAATTGCGAGATGATGATCCTAGTACTCCACAAGTGGCACATCGGTAGATCTCTCGGTGCAAAACAGTATGAGTTTTTTCCTTCCGAAATACCTCTTTATTGTATCGGCTTCCGGTCCCATCTCCTCAATTTCGGCGGCTTTATAGAATCACCGGAAAGATACGATCTGGGGGAGGGTATGGGCTTTATGATGTTCAGTCCTCGAGGGATGGTCGGTTGCTGTGGCCAGTCCGAACAATGTGACCTCACTCTTGGGCTCAGGTCTTACTCTATACTAACTCTGAACCTGGATCAGTCTTTGGGGGGCAGGTCATTGAGAGAGTCTTAGTTTTGAGAGACATCGCCGGACCGCCGCTTCAGCAACTACTCGACGCCTCCCCGTGAACCGATGCCACCTGGTTCTGTTCGGGTAAGGAATCACGTGGGGGATTGTACTTGACGGGGGGCCTGCATTCAGCGCATACTCAAATGCGCGATAAAAGAGGCTTTTTCAGCAACGTGACGACGCTTTTGCCTTGTCGGGGCTCGTGTGAACCCATTGGGTAGTGTTTCTGTGGTCCGTGGAACCATCGTTCGAATGGTAACCGACGCAAAGATTACGAAATGAAAAGGCTACCGCATAATTCCGGGTTTATTCAATCTACCGCTTTGATTGACGGCCCACACAAAAATTAAGAATGAAAAGTCTTTTGTTCATTTTCGCTGTTTTTACAATTCTGTCCATTGCTTTGCTTTACCCGGGCCTCGATTCACCTGCGACTTATGACAGTCTCTCATTTGTTGAAGAGAATAGGCATTTGTTCGAGTCCGGCGAGTATCTCAAAGTTCTTCAGATCATGCCGGGTCGGCAGGTTTTCTTATCAATGCTTTATGGCGTGAGTACCGCCTTCGGATTTGACGCACGGTATTTTCGGTTGCTGAACATCGTGGGGTTAGCCGCTTCGGCCACGATGCTTGTTGCGGTCCTCTCGTCCATATTACGGCACTTCAGGACTGATTGGGAATGTGAACCGCTAGTTTCCACGTTCATTGGGGTGTGCGGACTAATATACCTGTGTCATCCTGTTCAGACCTATACTACCTTATACTATTGGCAAGGAGCGATCGCGTTTGCTTGCCTATTCTACTATGCAGGGATTGTTGCTTATCTCTATGCCAGAGAAACGCGTACCTGGTACAATTATTTTTTTGTATCTCTATTATTTGCACTCGGGATGTTGTGCAAAGAAATTGTTGTTACGCTTCCCGCCGTTCTGTCCGTTATTGAAATAAGATCCCGGCATGACTCGATAACCAAACGTCTGCGCTATTCGCTATTTTGTTTTCTCCTCTGTCTTCCCGGCTTGGTCTTGTACTTTGCAGCGATCAAGTTGTTCCATACCACGAACAGCTTGGTGCGACTCGAGATCGGTGAGCAATTCTATGCGTATATTAGAAGCAGCGGCTTAGGGATTACAACGCTGTTGCTCACTCAAATACGTATGCTATTCGACTACGCCTTTATGTACCTAGCGCCCGCATTTACAGGTGTGGACTTGGTCAGAGCTGCTCAATACTCAATGGATACGAGCAGAACCGTTTGGGATTTATTTGCCGTACTGTCACTATTGGTTTTGATCGCACTAATCCTGCTATTGAGACGAAGTCTGCCCGGAGTAGCGGTGGGCTTGTCTTTTTTCCTCCTGGCCCTTTTACCGGAATCGCTCTCTATGCCGATATACGCCTTTGTGGGATACCGGGCGATTCTGCCCGGAGCCGGCTTGATGGTTGCGCTTTCAAGTTTGTTTGCCGGACTGTCCGACCGCACCAGACATGATCGACTGCTTCGATATAGTTTTCTTGGGGTAGCTCTGACAATGGCCTTAAGCAACGGGGCCTTGATGCACTTTGAGGCATCCAGATGGAATCCCAGGGACTTCTGGACACGGGCATATGATGGGCTCCCTCCTTTACGGGGGGATATTGATCTCAATTCCTACACCGATGTCCTAGTTAACGCAACTGAGTCTCTGATCCGCTCAGGATACTCTGATAGGGCAAGAATTATCCTTGAAGATTTTTTCCATCAACTGACGCTTTATGAACAAGGCGGCAGCTCAATCAGTTCCGACCCGAACGCTGAACGCGTTCAATCTATTCTTAGGGATCGAATATTGTTGCGGAGCTTGAGCACCAATTACGCTGAGGCGGCTTCAAGGTCTGGTTTTTCGGATAAAGCGTTTCCAGTATACAGACGCATTGCTCACG
This sequence comes from Desulfomonilaceae bacterium, assembly GCA_052144015.1. Lineage (GTDB taxonomy): Bacteria > Desulfobacterota > Desulfomonilia > Desulfomonilales > Desulfomonilaceae > DATJPW01. The sequence continues at coordinate 407 of JBKQRG010000040.1, read as the reverse complement.
ATTACCCCGACTGGGCTCTAGGCCGAAACAATTATGGTTCTATTCTAGAGAGACAGGGTGATTTTGAAGGCGCCCTGAAGGAATACGAAAAGGCAGTTGAACTGAACCCTGTAGACCAGCTTTTTTCTCTGAATCTCGGAAAACTATACATTCGAATGGGCAGTCCGGAAAAAGCTTTGGATGTAATTTCCAGATCGGTCCGTCTTGAGAGATCGCGAGAGGCTCTTATCGTATACGGATTGATCCTGATGAAGCTCGGGAGACCAGGCGAAGCTGCAAAGGTGCTCACTGAGGCCGTACGAAAAAGTCCACCGGATCTGGAACTCTTGAACATGTACGGGGTCGCTCTGGCCCAGAGCTCAAAATTCACTGAAGCACTAATGGTATTTAAAACCATCTTGAAGCTT
>JBKQRG010000039.1:0-7338 GCA_052144015.1 Desulfomonilaceae bacterium | reverse complement strand
GCTGACTACCTCTGTAATGGCGGGGAAAGACTCGAGTCCTTCGCCATATTTAGGATGTTCTCTCACCTACATCCTCTGTATGGTTAGTCAGTCCCCTTATGGGGTGAACCACCGACTGGAGAGCCGTGTGCGGGAGATCCGCCTGCACGGTTCGGAGGGGGGAGCGCCGGGTAACCGGTCGTTCCTACCCCTATCCCCTATCGAAGATGGAGTGATCTCGTACCCAGGGTTCTGCTTGGGAACCAGAAAGAACGTGCATACTCCCCACCGTTACCGGGGAAAATTGCCACACAGTTTTCAGTCGCTTTTTTTGGGCTGAAGTGGAGTTAATGCAATAATCCATAAGAGGGAAGAGAAATGGGAGAAGCTGACAGAAAACCCAAAGTTCTGATTGTGGATGACACTCCGGAAAATATCCAGGTCCTGATGGGGACCCTGAAGGATCAGTATGCCATTGTGGCAGCGATTAACGGAGAGAAGGCGCTCAAAATGGCTGCCACAGATCCGCGACCGGATATCATTCTTCTCGATATCATGATGCCCGGGATGGACGGCTTTGAAGTGTGCAGCAGGCTGAAGGCTGATGCGGAAACCTGTGAGATCCCGGTCATTTTTCTTTCCGCTCTCGATGATACTGCCAATAAGGTGAAGGGATTCGCCACAGGAGCTGTGGACTACATTGCCAAGCCTTTTCAACCTGAAGAAGTTCATGTGAGGGTCAATACTCATCTCACCATGAGCCGTTTGAAACAGAGCCTGGCGGAGAAAAACGAGGAACTCCGAGCCTACAGCGAACGCCTCGAAGAAAGAGTGCGAGAACGAACCGCAGAACTGGCCTCGCTGAACAACGTTTACGAGCGTTTCGTTCCCAGAGAGTTCATCGATTTGCTGAAGAAGAAGAGCATCCTCGAAATCAGTTTGGGCGATCAGGTGAGCCAGAAAATGACCGTCATGTTTGCGGACATTCGGGGATGGACGACTCTGCTGGAAAAAATGACCCCGGAACAGGCTTTCAGTTTCATCAATGCCTATCTGAAGCGAGTCAGCCCTGTGATCAAGGAGTGCAATGGGTTTATAGATCAGTACTACGGCGATGGCGTGATGGCTCTTTTCCCTGGAACACCCGATGATGCGGTGAGGGCAGCCATCGGAATGCAAGGGGCTGTGGCCGAATACAACAGAGAACGCGAAAGAGACGGGTTTGACCCGATGGGCATCGGCGTTGGGCTTCACCGTGCCGATCTCATGCTGGGAGTCATCGGCAGCGAAGATCGCATGCAAGGGGCCGTGGTTGCCGATGCGGTGAACCTTGCCGCGCGAATAGAGGGTTTGAACAAGATGTACGGCTCCTATATCAGCCTGAGCGATGAAACTCTTTCTGCGATGAACGAACCGGCTCGATATAGGCATCGATTCATCGACAAAGTCCGTGTAAAAGGAAGAGAGGATTCTGTCACTGTTTATGAAGTTTATGAGGGAGATCCTGAAGGCATCGCGGGCCTGAAAGAGCAAACGAAACCTGCATTTGAAAATGGGCTTCAACTCTACTACGGCAAGAAATTTTCCGAAGCAAGCGTTCATTTCAACCAGGTTTTGGAGAAGAACCCGGACGATCTGGCTGCCCGAATCTATCTGAAACGGTGCGCCAACTACATGGTGAACGGTGTCCCACCCGATTGGACAGGCGTGGAAACGCTCCTTGAGAAATAGGAATTATGAAAGGACTGGCAGGGAGAAAACCCTTTTGCAACCCCGCGTTTCGCGGGGTTCTCCCTGGGACCCTCTTTCCGAATCCCGCGAAACGCGGGACTAAATGGCTGCGGCGCAACTGAGAGAAATGACTCATTTGGTCGCCTGCACACGAACACGTAGGTAGTCTCAAAAATGATCGCGAAAAGGAAGGGGATTTGGTGGCGACGTGCATCTTGCGTGGGACCGGCCTCCCCGCGATTCGCGGGGTCGATTATATTTCACACCAGCAGAGACGCCGCGCCTACCAAAACCGCGAGGGCGAGTGCCAGCCGCCCGTACACATTCTTCCACGATCAGCATCCCGATTACTCTTCACTATTGCCTTCATTCTCGGAACCGGATGGCGATCCATCAAGAAGATGGGATTTTCTTTGACGTGTAGGATGTCACGTCGTATGATCAAGTCTGTCAGGCACCGTGCGGAATAAGAAAATGTTAGAGTTTTTTGGGAAGGGTTCGGGTCCCGCGCGGAACGCGGGATTACACAAAAAAGGGTTTTCCGGGAAAGCTCCTATAATGACCCGCCGGTGGTGGTCCAGAACTTCACCTCTGCATCGTTTTCGATTATTTTAACATAATTTAGCGCATGGCTTCCACAGAAGCAGCCATCGTTCGAATATGTCCCGTGCTTCAACGATCTATGGGTGTGCCCCATTACAACCAGTTTCGGCGGGTTGGGCTTCGAAAGCAGCTCATTTGCATACCAGTCAAGTCCGACAAAGCGCCGACTCGCCAGCATGGTGTCTAGGATTCTGGAGTATCCGTACTTCTCGTACCATTTACCGTACAAACCGTGATAATTTTTCTTGATATCATCCACAGTATATTTGCCGTCCAATGCCGGTTCCAAAATTCTAATCAGTGTACTGCCTTCCACGCCACTTGCCGCTGCGAGAGTATCTATAATAGCCGTCACCAGCCATTCGCCGGTTGAATCTATAGCGGATTCCATCGGGGAACCATTTAAGTGGAGTTCGCCATGCCGCTGACTCAACATGTCTTGCAGGTTCAGCCAGACTGTCCGCGGTGCCTTGACTGACAAGCGAGTCATGAAATACCCCAAAGGAAAACCATCGATTGGATCTGTGCCGTCTTCAGGCGGAGCGTTGAACATGTCTATCTCGTGCCCATGCTGAAGGTGCCGCTCGCCATCATATTTTTGATTGTACCAATCAGGCGTGACCACTTGTATGCGTTTGCCGCCGCCGGCAAATGGGTCCAAATCACCGGGCACCACCGCCATATCATGATTACCATTCATGTAGTACACATCCGGTAGTTGTTTCACACATCGCTGGAGCGCATCGCGCACGGACGGGTTCGCCTGAATGATCTGACTAACAGTCCATGGGACGACATCAACCGGATAAAGCCACAGATCGAACAGATCGCCCAAGAGCACAAGTTCCGCCACACTAGGATCGTCGGCAATTTTGGTGAGCATCGCACTCAGATCCCGGCGGTTAGACTGCTGAAACCAACTGTACTCTGCACCGTTGCTGATGTGAACGTCACTAATTACTATAGTCTTTTGTTCCGTTCCCATGGTACTACCCCCCTTGTCGGATTGGAAAATTGATTTTACGGACCACAACGCTTCTCAAAGAAGAGGAGCAAGCGGGTGCTCAGGCGCTAGAAGTTCATTCTACACAATAGCGCGATTGCACGCGATATGACAATAGTTTTTTGCGGAAGGTGTTTCCGCAGTCTCCCGGGCATTCGCTTGCTCAGGTCCCCCCCGGGCTCGCAGTGATAATAATTCCACCCTGCTCATAAAGACAGTGCGACACCAGTTTGAGAATTGTTATACAATAGGGCATCAATAAAAGGGGAGACTCATGCATTCCGATATATTGCCTGAAACAACGCTGGACGGACTCATAGACAGTGCCGAGCTCCGACCCATCCACTGGCGCATCTGGTTGCTTTCTGCCATGGGTGTTTTCCTGGACGGGTTCGATCTGTTTATCATAGCGATTGCTATGCCGCTGATCGTGACAAGCCTTACTCCCAGTCCTGCGATGCAGGGATTGATCACCGCCTCGGCGGTGCTGGGGGCCATAGTTGGTGCATCGGTACTCGGGCATTTTACGGATCGTTGGGGGAGGAAATACCTCTATGTGGTGGATTTATCCATTTTTGTAGTATTTGCGGTGCTTTCCGGTTTTTCGTGGGATGCGTATTCGTTGATCGCACTCCGGTTTGTACTCGGCATTGGAGTTGGAGCAGATTACCCCATCTGTGCGTCATATGTGACCGAGTTTATGCCCGCACGGATACGCGGGAAGATGCTCGTCGGAGCATTCAGTTTTCAGGCTCTTGGAATGCTTGGGGCTGCATAACAGGGCTCTTGTTGCTAAAGGTCTTTCCCAGCCAGGACTGCTGGCGGCTCATGCTGGTAGCCGGCGCGATCCCGGCCGGAATAGTGTTGGTTTTTCGCATGGGGGTGCCTGAAAGCGCACGGTGGTGCTTACGTCAAGGCAAGATCGCCGAGGCAGTCCGAATTCTGAACGAATTGATTCCGGGAAAAGAGAAAGAAATAGAAGCTGCCGCTGCCAGAGGACGGGAAGAACCGGTATCGCCACAGCAGGTCCTGGGCTACTGGTCCCTTTTCTCACGTCGTTATATCAGACGGACGGTCCTGGCTTCGGTTCCGTGGTTCCTGATGGATATAGCGACTTACGGGGTGGGATTGTTCACTCCGTTGCTTCTGGCTACAATGGCCATCGGGACCACTCATAAAAGCACTCTGGCGGTTGATTACCTGGCAATAGAGCAAGCTGCGTTTCTCGATCTTTTCCTGGTCCTCGGATTCGTGATCAACATTTTGCTCGTCGACAAATAGGGCAGAATCAAACTGCAGGTCCTGGGCTTTGCAGGTATGGCCCTGGGCCTCCTAGTCCTGGCCACTGCAGAACTGTTGCCGCAAGCCGGCTCCATTTATGTTCCCATGGTCCTGGTCGGATTCACTATATTCAATCTGTTGATGAATATGGGGCCGAACGCTACGACCTTCGTATTGCCTGCCGAGCTTTTCCCCACTGAAGTCAGAGCATCCGGCCATGGCTTCTCAGCGGGGAGCGCCAAGGTGGGCGCTGCTGTTGGATCGTTTTTCCTGCCAATCTTGAAGTCCTCGTGGGGAGTGCCGGTGACGATTCTGATTATGGCCCTTGTGTCGCTACTCGGGCTGATTATCACGATGGCCTACAGGGTTGAAACTAAAGGGCAAGCCCTGGAGGATTTGCGACAGTGAAGTCGTTTGGAAGGACGCAATGCTGTGAAGGGATGGGCCTATGCGGATGAGGGAGAAAAGAGAATCGGGAAGTCCCGCGTTCCGCGCGGGATTGCAAAAGTGCTCCGCGCACGGCGAGCATGCATAACCGCATATCGAAGTGGAACAGGGGCGCTGAAAGGCCACCGGGAACCCGCTTTTTGTGTAAAAAGCCGGTTCCCGGCCCCTCCAGCAAAAACTCTAAATAGGCTAGCGGTGATTCATGGACGGATGAGATATCGTGAATTCGGGATGTACCAGGGGCTCTGAGGTTCACGATGCATATTCGCGCCACGCCCGATGGGCCCGAACCCTTCCGCAATCCCGCGTTCTGCGCGGGACTATATGGCTGGCGGTGAACCGGCCTATGTCCTTGCTGTGGACCCAATAGACACGTTTTCCACTGGTAAAGCGAACAGGCGTAGTCCTTCAGTTATTCAACGGCCAAAGAATGTCATTGCGAGCGGAGCGAAGGTCATTACGAGGAGTGAAATCCCGCGTTCCGCGCGGGAAAGCAATCTAGATTGCCACGGCCTGACAAATCTACACACCGCGTAAATTAAGGGTTACGACCAGCCAAGATTGCGTTTGACTGGGGACAGTACGAGCAGTATGCTTAAGAGAAGATAAAGGAGGCTGTTTCGTCAACATAACGACGGTTTTGCCGCCCTCGGCGGTTTGGGCTACCATACAGGGCGCCTTTTCGAGCCGGGGGGAACCAACCGCCTCCGTTCAGTGGCCCCAAGATCGCCCAAATGGCAGAACCGCCGCTCAATTCCGGAAAAGGAGGGAGTCATGTCTGTCAGAGTCGTGATTACGAGAAATTTCCGGAAAGGGAACCTGTACGAACCGGACAGGCTTCTCATGGAACTTAGATCGCTGGCCGCATTGCAACAGGGTTATATGTCCGGAGAAACTCTCATCAATGCCGACAGCCCCGGCGAGGTGGTAGTCGTCAGCAACTGGGCCAGCCGGCACAACTGGGAAGGATGGCACGAAAACCCGAAAAGGAAGCAGCTCGCGACCGAGTTGGAGAAGTTCCTGGAATCCCCTGAGCACGTGGACTATTACTTGACCGGCAAGAAGCTGGCAGAATGGGTAGACATGGCTTAGGTGGTTTTGGATTGGCCGCCAAAAGCCGTCCGGTTCCCGAGTTGATAAGCGAGAGGCTCGGCTGGATAGAGAAGCCCTTGCGCTCCCAGGTTAGTAACTTGCGTAAGTCTCTCTCTTGCCGTCCCTCAGGTCGACCATGTAGAGAAGTTTTGCTGTGTTGGCCAATTCCGTTTTGAGATCGGGCAATGTTGCTCGATCCACCCTGTAGGCCCGTATGTAAACGTATCGGAACCCTTCAGGGGCCCTCGAATAAGTCGCCATTACGCTCAATAGGCGGGCATTATATTTCCGAAGAACGTCGGTAACCTCCTTGATCGAGCCCGGCCGATCCTCCAGCAGGAAGCCCAAGAGCACCCCTCTTTTCGGAAAACCCGTGACCGAGATCAATGCCCTGAAGAGGTCGTTCTTGGTTATAATGCCGATCAGTTCACCGTCATAAGTCATAACAGGACAACCTGAAATATTCTTCTGAAGTAGTACTTCCCCTGTTTCTTCCAGGGTGTAATCAGGGGGTACAGTTATCGGATCGCGACTCATGACGCTATCTACCTTCAACCGTGCCAGGTGGAAAATAATATCCTTGATATCCGGCATGTTGATGTGTGAAGGCGCGGCCCGCTTAAGATCGCGATCCGTTACGATACCGACCAGTTTACTTTCAGAGGTGACAGGTAACATGCTGATTTTGTTTTTTAACATCAGATCGGCGGCTCGCGCCAAGCTGTCCGTTGCATCAATCGTGATCACAGGTGTGTTCATCCAATCATTGACCAACATCTCCCCACCTCCTTTTTGTCGTGCCGGTTTAACTCGACCATACAGTGTAGAAAATCCTGTGCTCAACTGAAAAAACTGACGGCTTCCTGATAACGGTGCTAAAGCCTTTGGCTTAGAATAACCCGGCGGCAACCTTGCTTCGACTTGCCCGTCTGGCAAAATCGATCTGAGAACTGAATTGATTGGGGTCGAACCCACCCTCTATGAACGACACAAAATGGAGCCACACTCTCAAATTTAGCGCCAACGGGAACACATTCCCTGTCCTTTGCTCACGCCAAACTGCCCCTGTCTGCCTGCTGAACATGTCCCACAATTTTGCTGGACACTGTTTGTCGACGGTGCTAAAAAGGGGGCATGCAGGTAATTGGACAGGAATTCAGCGACGAACTCATCACACGGATTGCGACCGCTGTGGAGACCGA
>JBKQRG010000038.1:0-57398 GCA_052144015.1 Desulfomonilaceae bacterium | reverse complement strand
ACAGCGCGGAATGTGGGTCCCGGAACGAGCCCGTAATTCGTTTGCCGATTTTCATCGCTTCCGCTCAGGTCGCTTTGAATAATCTCGTTTTGAGGAAAGCGGCAATCCTTGACCACAGTCGCTTTATTTTTATAACATTTTTTCTATTGTCTTCCGGAGAAGAAGTGCATGGGGAAACTCCCTAAGCTGCCAATTTTGTAAGTGAAATAGTGCCAACCTGATTTTGGTTGCGGCCGAAGGCAGCGTTTTGACAAATAGCCAAGTGAAGAGCGCTGCCAAGAAGATTTGGAGGACGTAACTTCCGGTTCCCAAATCCAGTTAAGCCATAGAATCATTGGGAAACATGAAGACTAACGCAGCCACCAACACGAGTAGACAGATAAAACGTCCGGAATCATCAACTTTCATGCTGATAGCCTGAATTCGGCACAATGGCGTGAAACTTTCTCGCTATCCATCGGCACTACTTTAATCCTTGGGCAGGTTTCAAGATTTGACGTCGAAGCTTATTATGTACCACATCTCAAATTATGGCTATAGTACCGGAGTATGCAGAGGAAAGCAAAGGGCCGGTTTAAGAATTTTACTGGCGCAGTTACTGAAAGTGGTTCTTCATAACACCAAGCCGAGCTGATTCAATAATCCACTGCACAAAAAGAGGATTCCCGGAAAGCTCCCGCCGATCATATGCCGGAACTCGGAATGATATTACGATGCCCTGTGGCTGGAGACACGCCAATGTAGGACCGTTCCAGGTCAATGAGGCGCTGTTTTGTGTCCAGGCCACCGCCGAAACCGGTCAGCGAGCCGTCGCTGCCGATACACCGATGGCACGGCACGACGATGGGTAAAGGGTTTTTTCCGTTGGCTGCGCCCACGGCCCTGACGGCTTTCGGGTTGCCGATAGCTTCTGCGACGGTTTTGTAGCTGACCAGTTCTCCGTAGGGGATGGTGCGCAATACCTGCCACACTTTGAGCTGAAAGGGGGTCCCCAAAGGCGCCAGCACAAGATCGAATTCTTTCAATTCACCACTGAAATAGGCTCGCAGTTGAGCTTTGACCGGTGCAAAGAACCCGTGCTCGTTTTTCCAATCTCCGTGTATAACGACGGAGTTTTTCTCCTTTGGAAAGAGGATGTGCCGGAGGCCTTCTTCGTCTCCCACAAGGGTCAAGGTTCCGATCAAGCCTGTTGCAAAATAGTCGTAGAACATCATACCTGCTCCTTTAGCTATGCCAGAGGTACATGGCCGCATAGGCCCGCCATGGACGCCATTTGTCGGCTCTTTCCCGAATTTGTTTTAAGGTCGGCCTTTTGTCCCCATCCTGCAGCGCTTTGATGATGCCCAGGTCGCCGGCTGGAAATGCGTCAGGTTCACCCATTGCCCGCATGGCAATGTACTGTGCCGTCCAGTCGCCGATACCGGGAATCCGAATCATTTGTTGAATAAAATCAGAAAGCGACCCTTTCACCACAAAGGGGAGTCTTTCGCGATCCACTTCTTGTGCCAAGGCTTGGACGGTCCTGATGCGCACTTCCGGTATCCCGATCGCTGTCAGATCCGCTGTGGCCAACTCATGAGCGGTTGGAAAGAAGCGCGTGATCTCAGGATAATCCCCGCATTCAAATCGCGGCCCCGCCTTCGCGGCGATCCGACCGAGGGCGGTGCGGGCTCCCTTGACAGAGACCTGCTGGCCGACCACCGCGCGTATGGCAGCTTCCAAAGGATCCCAGGTTCCGGGCAGCCTGAGCCCGGGATGTTTGGCTACTGACCTTGCGAGCAAGGCGTCTGCGTTTAAAACCTCATGAATGGCTGTCATATTGGCATCCAGGTCAAACATGCGGCGCAGCTTCTCGACAACGGATATCAGGTCGCGGCTGTCCGACAAGGCTACGGTCAGCTGCAATGCATTCCCTGTTGCGGAGTGGGTCACGGAAATCACACCTGTGGTCTCGTTGATTCTGATCGTGCGCCGATAGACACCCTCCGAGACGGACTCCACGCCTGGTATGGCTCGCAACTGGAAAAACTCCAGCATCCGCTGCAAATCGAAGGGCGGGCGGTAAGCCAATGTCAAGGTACATTGGAACAGATCACTCCCCGTGGTCTTATTGCTATTATTCCGTCTGCGAATTGCCGACGGAGTTGTCCCATAAGCCTTACTGAAAGCCCAGTTGAATCGCCGGATGCTTCCGAATCCGGATGCAAAAGCAACTTCAGTTATGGACAGATCTGTTTCACTCAACAGCTTTTTTGCGAAAAGGACTTTTTGCGTAATAGCCAAACTTTTGGGCGAAGCTCCGATATGAGTTTGAAACAATCGGCGCAAATGACGACTGCCCACACCAAGTTTTGAGGCCAGGTCTTCCACGCTCCCTTCATTCAATGCACCCTGCCGGATCAACAGCATGGCTCGGGAAACCGTGGCAGAAGTACCGTTCCAGGCCGGACTGCCGGGTGCTGCCTCGGGCCTGCATCGGAGACAAGGACGCAAGCCGGCTTCAGCCGCAGCGGCCGCGGAAGGAAAGTAGACGATGTTTTCCGGTTTGGGCGAACGTGCCGGACATATGGGTCGGCAATAAATGCCGGTGCTCAGAACTCCTACGAAAAATAACCCGTCGAATCTAGGGTCCCTCGCCAACCGTGCCCTCTCGCAGGTCAGCGTCTCAAGCATCATGTTTGTGGCCTCCAGCACCCGGATGTTTGAAATCATCCCACACTGTTTTTGAAAAATAATTCACTGGTTCCAAACCTCTTACTCTAGGTTGATGACATTTAGCCATTGAAGCAAGACGTTTTCGGACATGGTTGCGAAAAGGGGCTCCAAGTCTTATGTCCCCGGCGGAATACCAGCTGGATGTAAGAGGGAAGTTTCGGGAACTCGTCTCGTGAGAGAAGCCGGTTCCCTAACCGTCCGGCAAGAACTTTCATATGCCTGGCGGTGAGTCTGGGCCAGCTTGAGGATTCCCGGCACGCGATGATCCTAGACTAACGGCTTTATTGGGACACTTATCCACGCACTTGAAACATTTAACGCATAGTTGTTTATCATAATAACCGTCTCCGAGCTGAAGCTCCGACGGGCATATCTGCTTGCAGAGCCCACAGTGATCACATTTTTCCCAGTCCACCCTGGGAATGAACGAGGAGTTTGCACGGGCTCCCAGACCGTTGACCAAGCCTGCCGGACAACAGGCCCTCCAGCCGCCTACGAAAAAATACCCTGTGACCAATGGAATCAGGAGAAAAATTAGATCCGCGTAAACTTGTAAGTGGGTCAAAATATTGATTATGTTTCTAGTGATAACTCCAATGGGGCAGAAAATGCTGATGAACGGGTATTTGAAAAGCACTGTTCCAGCAAAGGCTCCGAACAAGAGAGCAAATCCATCCTTGTAGGTCAGCTTTGGAAGTTTTGCACTCAGAAATGAGGCGAGCCGGAGTCGCGAAAGATTCAGCCGCTCCGGTAGAAGCGCGCCGGCCAATTGCTCGGCCCAATCGCCCATCAAAACCACGGGACAGACCCAGGAGCAAAAAGCCCTTCCCAGAATTGCTGCCAGGACTATGCCCACAAGTGCAAATGGAAGCAGACTCCAATAGATCGTGCGTCTGTTCACGCAGATTTCGAGAAAACCTATGGGGCAGACCAACCAAGACATGCCGATGTGGAAATAGCAGAGCGAACCGGTTTCTAATCGGATCAGCGCACCGGCTGCTATGGCCAGCATGATTGTTGCTCCGAAACCAGTTCTGATTTTATTGAAAGTCATGCTCGCGTTCTCACCTCGTACTCGGGGGACATGTCTATGCACCTCGGAGGGCACACGTGAGCGCACAAGCCGCAACCGACACACAGGGAATTATCGATATATACCTTTAAGGGGGAATGCCTGTCGGCCAACGCTGAAGGAACGTCCTGGATTCTTCTGTAGGGTTCACCGGTAGGGTTGGGAAACAGAACCGCACCTTCTATGGGGCACTCCCGAAAGCACATCATGCAGTTAATGCATTCCTTTTCCCGAACCCACGCACTTCCCATGCGAATGAGTTTGATATCCTCGGGCTTCACCAGAGCGGCAGTCGGACAGGCCTCGGCGCATTTCAGGCACGGCCGCCTCCATGCAATGCAGCCTCCATATCTCGTGTTGAGCTCAGAAGTTCCGATGTTTTTGAAGTCCAAGGTCAATCCCACGAAGTCCAGGGCCCTGGTAGGGCAGACCTCCACACATACTCCACACTTGATGCACCTCCGGTACAGGTGTTCTTCGATGACTGCCCCTGGGGGCCTGACATGCTGCGCATCGGTGGACAATGTTAAGCACGTTCCGGCAACTCCTACCATTAATCCGGCTTCGAGCGCATATCTGAGGAATTCTCGACGATTCATAATGTGCTACGCACTGGTTGATGAACGACCCTTCCTCCAAGAGATTGCGCCGATGATGAGCAGAATTATGAAAACCGCTCCATACGTCAAGGCCGGTCTGGACTCATACTCCTGAAAGCTTCCGAAGATTGCGCTTAACGCGGCAACTGCCAGGATGAACCAGCAGATCCACAGTACGGTCTTCCACCACTTTGTATTTGCCACGTGATTCCAAATTGCCCGGAACAGATCTCCAATGGCTTGTGGAATCGGCTTGATCTCAGCCATTATCATTGCCTCCCTATTACGCAGAGCGGATGATGCTTGTTGGTTCTAGATTTCCTTTCTGGGATCCATGCCAAACGGTGACATTTTCATATTCCACACGATTTCCGGATCTCGCATCCGGCCGTATCCGAAAAGATCATCCATGTAAGCCCATAATGGATTCAACGGAGAGGCCGAATTGGTAACCCCTCTGATGAATCCGTGGCCCCAGAAGCTGCCTTTAGTGTACGTACACACAGCCTGACAATTGACACAGGATGCGCCTGATTCCACCCACAGGCGCAGACACTTCCTCCCATCGACGAACCACTTCAATGCTCCGGAATTGCTGGTATCCACCGGCGCATTGTAGGTTCTCTCTCCGAAGCCGATACATTTGGCCGGACAATTTTCGGCGCATTTCATGCAACTCTCGCAAAATTTTGTTACACCGAAATCAATAGGACCATCGGGTACAAGCGGCATGTCGGTGAGAACCTTCCCGATTCTCACGGCAGCACCGTAATCGGGGGTGATCAGAAGGCCATTTCGTCCGAGTTGCCCGAGTCCTGCGTCGATTGCTAGAGGAATGCTCAAACCGGTATTATTCATCGTGGGGATCGCGTTGTACCCTAAAGTCCGGATTGCTTCCGCCAGGGCGATATCAATGATCCCTATGCGAGCATAACCCATGTTTGTGGCTACGCTGCTTTGTACAGATGTAGGACCTATTTGCGTCGCTATACGGTTCATTTCTGCCACCGTAACAACGGCATACTTCACGGTCTCCGGGATTATCAATTCATTGTCTGTTTCGTCCGTTTCTTTAACATCCTTGAAAACAATCTTTTTCGTTTCCGCGGCTTCCGGCGCGTACGGATTTCTACACGTTTCCTCGTAAACCCATTTGCGGTTGAGTTTGGCAACACCGACTCTGTTTGCGCCGACGAACCGTGCTATTTGCTTTATCTTCTTGGTTAGATCCGCGGGATCTGGGTCCGGATCAGGATTGCCGCGGAACATGGGGGGAACATTCATCGGTTTCCAACTCAAAAGACCCTTGTTTTCAAGACCTTCTCCATACGGCCCGGCGACGCGATTCCATGTGGACGCGGCCATCCAAAACGCCACATGCGCCCGCGCCTCTTTGGGACCCTTCACAGGAACATTCTTCCCTATTTTTGATTCCTTGACATTGGCGAGCATGTTTTTAAACCAGAGCTGCATCCAGGGAGCCCCGAGGTCCTCGGAAACCTTTTTGAAGGCAATGTCTTTTTCCGAGAAGCGTTTCAGATCCGGCTTGCACCGGTAAATCTGCTCAGCTCCTTCAGCCGATGCCGAAGGAGACGCATTGACGGTAGGCGCCGGTGCGGCGCCTACTAGAGCGGCGGCAGTAGTTCCACCGAGTAGCTTCACAAAACCTCTACGGGAAATTTCAGTCGCTTCCTCCTCTACTCCAACTTTGTCCTTCTCTGACATTTCTTCTCCTTTCCGGTATCGGGAGTCCTATTCCTTTCAGGTTTGCCTATGTATTTGCAATCGCAATGGAACCTGGAGATTTTCACCGTCCGAGGACCCCAATTGCCTGCCCCATGTCCGTCAAAAGACTCGAGCAGCAGAATTGTGGTCGCTGCGCTGACAAATTGTTAAGTAGGGCCAACGAGCATACCGCGGCAGCTGTCCCAGGTCAACGGAATCTCCAAGGTGCGTCTCATTACGCGGTCTTCCGCCTGGTGAGAGGAATTTGGAACCCCTTTCCCAACTTAAAAGCCGCATCCCGGACTCCCGGTTTGCGGCTGATGTTATCAATCTGGTTGTCGGCGGGTTCAGAATTCACTAGCTCATCATCTGAACTTGCGGGATTTTACCTTTCTTCTTCCGGATCTTGCTCAAGTTCTTCTGTTTCCACTTCGGTTTCTTCGGTCGGGCACACCTGACATACCGGCCGGGTTATGGTCGGACATTCGATGCACTCTGTCCCTTCGATTTCGACTTCGGGCTCAACCCAGCTAACTAGACCCACAGGAACTCTGTGATGATGGCGTGGATGGTGAATGTGGTGACCTGGATGATGACCGTGGTGGCCCGAATGATGCGCTGTACGTGCGTGCGTTCTGGGTCCGTGATGGCCGACAGATCTTCCCAAATGTCCGCCACCTCTTCCCTCACCGATTCGCCCTCGTTTCGAGTCTAGAGCCGAATCGACATCTTCCGGATCCAGGGCCAAGGAAGCAGGTGTTGCTTCAGAAACATTCGAGGATACGGTGTCCGGTTCAACTGTGGATTGTTCAGCAGCTGCGGGTCGGTTCACGGACAATCCAAGCACCAGGACGGCAACAGCCAAAGTGCTAAGCAACATAAGTTTTCTCATTTTCTCTTCTCCTTTTTGGTCCCAGAGGGATCCGGAATTTGATTTTATCCAACCAGTGTTCATTGCTACCTTGTCCTTGATCCATATAGTCGTAAGAGAAAATGAGAGGTGACAGTCTCGTGCAAAAAAAATAAAAGCGGATTTCTCCTTGAAATTATTCGAGAAGCTTTAGTCAACAATCTATTGGAGATAAATGAATAATGGATTAATTGCGAGTGAGGTTAGTGGGATGAGAAATGCCTTTTAGAAAACGGGCTGCCAGGGGGAAAACCTTTTCTGCCCCCCCAATTTGCGAGCATAACATCTGCGTCTTGGACTCAAAGATTTAGTGTCCTAGAGCTTGGGTGGACTCGTTGGTCCGGACTCTTCCGGGAGAAGCCTTCCAGCCACCTCCGTGACGGTCGACATCAACTTTCTATAATCAATGGGCTTCTCTACGACTGCATCGACCCCGGATTCCACGAGTTTCTCTTGTTCCAGCGCCTGACCGCCCCAGCCGGTCAACAGAATAAATGGCGTCTTGGGCAGGCCTCGTGCCTTACAGATCGCCCGGACCCCCTTACCCATCTCCCAGCCGTTCATGCCCGGCATACTCAGATCGCAGATTACCATGTCGATCTTGTTGTTCCTGAATATCTCAAGCGCTTCTTCGCCGGACATTGCGGAGAAGACCGTCTGCCGGTGCTTCTTCAACATCGCCACAAGATGCATAACAATAACGGCCATATCGTCGACAACAAGCATGTTTAATTTTGAGCGCAACATCTTTGCGACTGAAGTCGTTGGTACTTCTTGGGGTTCTTTGGCCGAGCGAAGCATCACAGTAAATATGGTACCTTTTCCTTCTTCGCTTTCCACAGAGATGCTCCCTCCATGACGGCTGATGATCCCGTGGCTCACAGCGAGGCCCATCCCGGTTCCGGTGGTCACTTCCTTGGTGCTCCAGAAAGGCTCAAACACTTTTTTGAGGTGCTCTCCCTTTATTCCCACGCCGTTGTCAGCGATCCGGAGTATGACTTTAGCTCCTTCCAAAAAGGTCTTGATTCGAATCTCACCCCCTGTTTGCAAAGCCTCGGCAGCATTCTTTATCAGGTTAACCAGCACCTCCGTAATCTCGCTTTCTTTTGCGTTCACAAAACATCGTTCCGTGAGTGCCAGATTCAACGCGACTGTTATGCCCTCCTTGTCCGGACCGGTTTTCCAAAAAGGCTTTGTTATTTCAGCCGTCTGCTTCACAGTTTCTGACAAGTCAAACACCTCGGCTTCAGTGGGTTGGATCATTCGACCGACCTGGGCAAAGGTCTGGAGTCGCCTGACTGTTGCGGCGCCCGATTTTGAAGTCTGAAGGAGTTGTTCGAGCGTTATTTTGGCTTCGGACAGGTTTCCCATTTCCAGATCGACTAAGGCGAGGTCAATCCCGCCCATGACCATTTGGAGCAGGTTGTTGAAGTTGTGGGCTACACCACCGGCAAGATCGCCAATGGCCTTCAGACGCTCGGTCTGGATGGCGTGTTCTTCGACCCGTCGCTTTTCCGTAATATCTTCGCAGGTTACTACGTATTCGCCTGAAGGTAAAAGACTCAATGGAATGAAACTGACGATCTTTTGGGTTCCATCCCTGCAATTGACGGTAAAGATTCTCGGCTGCACCGGGCCGTTTTTGGCTATACTTGCATCAGCAATCCACGTTGAAATCACATTGTGCCGGTATTTCGAATCGGGATATGCCCTCCTGAACCATTCTCTGCCAGTGGGTACATCTTCGAGAGTGTACCCGAAGAGTTCCTTGAATTTCGGATTAATGTACTGAAAGACTCCTTCCTTGATTAGTATCATGCCAAAGGCAGCCCCCTCTGCCAAGGCTCGGAATCTTTGCTCGCTCTCACGGAGCGCCTCTTCCGCCTGCTTCAGCTCGGTTATTTCAATTCCAAAAACCAATGCGCCGGGGTTGCCATCCCACTCGATACGAACAGAACCTACATGGCACCACCGCACCTTTCCCAGTTTATCTATAATCCTGAAGAGATTGGCTTCTTTTGTGCCTTCGCCCTCAATGGTCTCTTGATAAAGCTTGAACGCCCTCGCTCTATCGTCGGTATGGATAAACTCGAGAAAAGGCATACTCTTTACTTCCTCCAAAGAATATCCGGCGAGCTCCAGACCTCTGGGATTGGAAAACACGAACCGTTCGTCCTGCACCACAACAATCAGCTCGTAGGCATTCTCGAGGACGAGGCGGTATCTCGCTTCCGATGCTCTTAACGAATCCTCGGCTTGCTTTCGCTCGGCCATCTCCACAAGGAGCTGTTGATTTGTCTCTCGCAATTCCGCGGTCCGTTCCTCTACCCGAAGCTCAAGCTCATTGCGTGCTGCTTGCAGCGCTTCCTCTGCCCGTTTTCGATCAGTGATATCACGACTGGTTCCCACTATTCGCACCGGATACCCGTGCTTGTCCCATTCCATAACTTTGGCGCGAGCGAGAGCCCATATGTACTCTCCCGACTTGTGGCGGAGCCGGTGTTCAGACTCGTAGAAGGGCGTGCGACCTTCCACGTGAGCGTTGAAAGTATTCAGGACCCGATCTACGTCATCAGGATGAACGAGTTTCCCCCACGAACTTATATGAGGCCCCAGTTCATCGAGAGAATATCCCACCATTTCCGCCCGGCGCTGATTGATAAATGCCTCCCCGGTCTGAAGGTTATAATCCCACAGACCGAGATCAGCTCCCTCTATCGCAAGCTCCAACCTCTCCTGGCTTTGGCGCAACGCAACTTCGGCAATTTTCAGGTCAGTGATGTCCTGAAAGGTACCCATCAGTTTCACCGTTTCTTCGCCCTCGACGACCGGTTGGCATATGATGCGGATCCACAGATCCTTCCCCTGGGCTGTGCTAAATCTCAGCTCCATGTCGAAGTGCTCGCCATGCTTTTCCGCTCTTTGCATGGCCATCTCAAGGTTCTGACGGTCCTCGGGATGAAAGAAACTGAGAGCTTCAGCGAGTGACGGACGATGGTCTAACGGCACCTCGTGGATATGATATGTCTGCGCTGTCCATCGGAGTTCTTTCTTTTTCGGATCGAATTCCCACCCGCCGACTTTCGCCACATGGCCTGTGGATTCCAGCAGAGATTCGCTTGCTCCTATCCGGGCCTCAGCCATCTCTCTTTCTGCGATCTCCTGCTTAAGTCGGGTGTTCTGCTCCTGAAGTCTTTTCTGCAGATACTGGAGCCTCAGGTGTGTCTGTACGCGGGCTGCGACCTCTTCCGCTTGAAAGGGTTTGGTTATATAGTCTACAGCACCGGCGGCAAATGCCTTCACTTTCTCCCTTGGTTCATCGAGGACGGTGAGGAATATAATAGGGATATGGCGAGTGCGGTCGTCATCTTTGAGCGCTTGACAGATCTGGTACCCGTCCATATCGGGCATTCTGATATCCAGAAGGACCAGGTCAGGTGGAACGGAACGAGCCGCCCTTAGCGCGATTTCGCCATTGGCCGCGGGACGCACGTTATATCCGTACCCGCTGAGCATGGAAACCAGAACGTCCAGGTTTTCCATCGTGTCATCAACCACCAGAATGTCCGGCACGGGCTCCTGATTTTTCAATTTGGCTGCCTCCATTCGTCCGTAAGAGCCACAATCTTGTCGAAGCGGTAGCGCTTGAGCAATCGCGAAAGCGCGAGGGCCAATGCTTCATCTCGTACACGGATGTCTTCTACCAGGGCTGAGGTTTTTCTGAGATCCGCTGCTGCGGCGGAATGATTCAGTCGGCTGAGCCAGTCAGAGGGCAAGGCTGCCAGGTGCTCTCGAATCGTCGCGTACTCGAGTTCCTTCCATTCGCCCGTTGTTTCTGTAGGTTGCTCCGCGAAAGTGAAACGAACTCCGAGATGCTGTTCCAGCTTCTTGACGAGTTCGCGCAAACGAATGGGTTTACTGAGAAAGTCATCGCATCCCGCGTTCATGACCAAATCCTTTTCGTGTGCAAACACGCTGGCGGTAATCGCGATGATCTTTATCTCCTGACCTTTCTCACCGGCTTTGATCCGACGAGCCGCCTCGAACCCGTCCATTACCGGCATACGCATGTCCATCAAAATCATGTGAGGGTGCCAGTCCTGCGTGATCTCAAGGCCCTCCTGCCCATTGACGGCTTCCCGAACCTGGAACCCCAACGGTTGCAGAAACTTGGTCAGTACGGTTCGATTCTGGGCATTGTCCTCCACCACAAGAATGCGATATTCGCTCTGGCCGGGAGCCAGCCCGATGAGGTCGTTGACATCGTCGCCAGGCGTGTGGTCCGCTCCGATAGCCGGTTCAATCTCCACATAAAAGGAGAAAATCGAGCCCTTGTCCATTTCACTGGAGACGCTGATCTCGCCACCCATTAACTGCACATATTGGCGGCTGATCGGCAAACCCAATCCAGTGCCTTCAGATTTCCGTCCTGTCTCCGTCTGGAAAAAAGGACTAAAAATGAGCTCAATTTCGGATTCGGGAATTCCCGGTCCAGTATCTTGGACCGCGAAACGCAGCAGGCCTTTCGACCTTCCATTCTCTGGAGGGGCTTCATAGCCCGCGCTCAAGATCACCCCTCCATTTTCGGTGAACTTTACAGCATTGCCCAACAGGTTGACCAGTACTTGTGTCAGTTTGGACTGGTCCGTGTTCACGTATCGGGGCAAATTTTCGTCACGTTTGATCTGCAGAGACAGCTTCTTGGTATTCGCATGCACCCTCATCATTGAATCGATGCCCTCGAGTGTCCGATAAAGATCGAATGGAGCCACGTCAAGCTCTGCTCGCCCCGCCTCGATCTTGGACATGATGAGCACATCGTTGATAACACCCAGCAGGTTTTCGCCACTACGAGCAATCACGTTCAAATTTCCGCGCTGGGCAGACGTTGCGTTGGGATCACGTCCCATGAGTTGGGTGAACCCGAGAATGGCGTTCAAGGGAGTGCGAAGTTCATGGCTCATATTTGCCAGAAAAGTGCTCTTCGCCTGATTTGCCGATTCGGCAGCTTCTTTTGCTCGTGCCAATTCTTCAGTTCGTTCCGCTACCCGTTTTTCCAGAGTAATGCTTTGCTCAAAGGCCAACCGTTCTTTTTCTTGAGATGCCTTCAGAGCCGCAGACTGGGCATCTTCTTTCTGTTTCTTAAGAATATTGACACGGTCGGCCAGGGCGAACGACAGAAGCAGTACAAACAACACGCCCCCAATTCGTTGAATATGTTCCGTCAATGCAGTGCTTGGAATCACGCCGAATCTCACCAGCGCCAAGGTGACTATTCCAATCACGAACGGTACTGCCGCGAGCACGAAGTAACGGGCCGCTCGATTCCTTTGTCTCAAGGCAAGAAATCCCGTTATAAGCCCCACCGCACATGCTACTATCCCCAATCCCAACAGCGGCACCACTACAAAGCCATAATTAACAAACGGTATTTGAATTGTCAGCAATCCGCATAAAACAATCACTATGTTTATAAACCTGTGCAAAAGGCGGAAATTGCTCTTCGTTTCGAGAAAAGCGCTGATGAACTTTAGAGCTGCAGCAATCATGATTGCTACGGAAAGCAGCTCGATGGAACGGCCAAGCCGTATCAGGTTGGGCCAGAGGTACTGATTGGCCAATCCGTCAAATAATAATTGATGAAATAAGAAAGCAATGATGCATATTACGTAATAGAAATAGCTCTTGTCGCGGAACGAAAGCATAAGAAAAAGATTGTAAAAGACCATTATGATCAAGACACCATAAAAGATCCCCAATTTAAGCGATTCCGCTGCGCTTGCCCGGGCGAATGCATCGAGAGACCATAGCGTGAGGGGCAAAGTCATATCAGCTTGACTTTCAAAGCGGAGGTAAATTGTCGTTTCGCTTGCAGCCGCGAGAGGAAGTTGGAAAACGAATGTGCGATACGGGATGTCTCTGGTCTTAAAGGGCAGGGCAGTCCCGGTTCTCTTAACGTCAAAACCCGGCACGTGAGCCCGTGGCAAATAGAGATCCACGAGTTGCAGCAATGCGTAAGCTACCTCCAAACGCCATTTCGTTGACGGGCCTGCCTCATTCCTGACCCGAAAGCGGACCCAGTACGCCGAGGAGGTGTAGCCGAAAATGGGGACTGGAACACGACTAGGCACAAATCTACCATCAAGTTCCGGGGAGGCGATCTGCTCAATGGTCAATTTTGTGGTGGGGTCCTCCAGGATCTCCAGGGACAATCCCAGCGGGTATTCTCCTATTTTGTCAGTGAGAATCACGGTATTCGGGGGGTAAGTTGCAGCGGTATCTCGGGCATGGCTGTTTGCTGATGCCACAACGGTGAATAAGAGAACGATTACCAGGAATTGAAAAATCGTTTTCAATGGTTCACACCCAGCCGCGATTGTGCGGCTGTTCCCCAATCCTTCAAATTTGGAGCAGTGGCCTGGCAGTCAGCTTCTCCGAAAACAAGTTATTACGGTTGAGTGGTCTCCAACAACCTTGGCAGATCGACCTTCTTCTTTTGTGCCAAACCTTTAGACGGTATTACCGAACCCCAATCATACTTAGGTTACCGGCGAAGGTCAATTTCGCTATTGAAATTCGAGCTTCTCTCCGGGTTCCCGGGTTTTTTTTCGGTTCGGGAGCGGGGTCTCGGATCTTCTCTTCTTCCTGTCGGAGCGTCCGGAGGTAGGTCGGGCTATGCCCGACATGGTGTGTAGTTCCCTTGTTGCAGAACGACCGGCACGGAGGCCGGCCGCTACCGGAGCCGGGAGAGGACTCGCCTAGAGGCAGATTGGGCTGTGCCCGAAATGTTTTTCACGACCTCAGCCAAGTCGCTGACAAAAAAATCCGGCGGCTGGGGGCCGAGCCGTACCAGTTGAATACACCCTGTGTCACGGTACTGGCATATTCTGTGATCCACCGCCCAGCCAATTAGTCCCGCGCAGAACGCGGGATTGCCGGACGGGCCGGGCCCACTGGGCGTGCTGCCAACATGCATCGTAAGGTTGGGAGCCCTTAATACACTCCGATGTAGCGCTATGTATGCTCGCCGTGCGCGGAGCAGTTTTCTAGATTATAAGAGGGTTTCCCCAAAAGCTCGAAAATTGCCTATCGTTGCCGCGCAAGGAGTTGGGGCGTCTAGATTTCCAGATAAACTTGAAAATATAAGAGTTTTTGCCGGAGGGGCCGGGAACCGGCTTTTTACACAAGAAGCGGGTTCCCGGGATCTTTGTCCGTTCGGGTGCGTGTTGAGTAGGGGGTTTACTCTCGCTATCAATAACGTGAGTCAAAACTACGATGCAGGGTTGCCGTCACAAGGAATATTTGCGCTTGATGAATTTCCGTAGTATTGCCAATTTTTCTTCTGGGGACCGTTCGCGTGACCTGCTCGTGAGAGTGATGTCAGTAGATGTGATGTTATCGATCTGAAATTCTTCGGTTGTCGTCTCGGTAGACAGTTCTGGCGGGCCAACATTGTGGATTTTGTTCCTAGACATAGCTATCTCCTTCCAATGTCAGTGCTAAGGGATATTGCAGTGCAGCCAGTACGATATCTTTATGTTTCTGGCAATGATGAAGCCCGTGCGTTCATCGAAAATCCCTGCCCCTTAGAATTGTGCCATGAGGGGACCGGCTATTAGCCAAATCTGCTTGCAAGGATGATGCCTGTTACCATGATTCAATGCTCACAACAGGATGATGACCCATTCATTTGACTGATGTTGTCCCTCATATCTAGCGTTAACCATTGAGAATATACGCAGGATGTGGTGTTTCTCGGAAAGAACAAAAAATACTCCTTTGCCACACAATGATGGCTATTCTCACACAGAGAAATGGATAAGTTTTTTCGCAGTATTGAATAGGGTTCGTGTAAAATTCGCGCACTATGCCCTCTCTATTAGTGCATCCGGAAACCCGTACGCTGTGTCTAATTTGTCAGATAGTGTTTTTTAGGGTTCAATCATACCTATGTCGCCAATGAAGGTCCCTTTCGGTTGGGAAAATCGAGATGAAAAACTCGACTGAAAAATTTTCTTGCAAGTCGGTTTTTTTATGCACGCTTAAACATTGCGCAGCATGAAGACAGCCTGATTGATTTATAAGAACTGTGAAGACTCTGGCACTTGCACGAGGAGGATATCCATGCGAAATCCATTCAGCCAAGGACTCGTCGTCGGGTTTATCACAATCATAATAGGCCTAGGCAGCTTAAACCTAGCCCACGGCCGGGAGATGTCCGACACATCAGGGACGGCCGGATTGCAATCCATCGGACAACCCGGAGGAGACGCAGTTCCGCTCAAGATATGGACCGACAAAGAACCTGGACAAGTTTTCAAACAGGGAGACAGAGCGGTTGTCAGTTTTCAGGCGGAACGCACTGCGTACTTAACGGCACTGGCGGTCTCCTCGGATGGAGACGTGCATATTATCTTCCCTAATAAAGAACTGCCCAACAACATGATTCAACAGGGGAAAGTTTACACTCTTTTTGGAGACGATTCTTCACTGCGTTTGGAGACCGGAAAAAATTTTAGGAATGCCGGTATAATTTTCTTTCTGAGTTCAAAACCATTTTCACTGGACCTCCTGAAGACCACCGGTGACCAGCCGTACCTATTCATTCCCGCGAGTTCAACTGACAAGATCAACGAATTGAAGGATAAGCTTAAGGACATTTCCCGGAAACCGGGTTTCAATCGTGTTGTCTTGCCTTTGATCGGCGGTTATGGCCGGAATCTGGAACCTAAGTTCAGCGTGTTGTCCGCTCAACCGACAGACTTACTCCGTAAGGACCTCTCGGGAGGAGTGGAGAGTTCTACGCCGGAAGCGCTGACAGGGTCGGCGGGCCTTAAGCCTAAGCCCCTACGAGAACAAGGCCACCAACGCTAATTCTTTTTGTCTGTGAGACTGTCAATTAAAGAACGCCTCGAGAGAAATAAGACTGCATTTTCCTGCTTGGGTGTCGCTGGAGGCTGGAGTCTGCTCGCCATCTTTTGCATTTGTCTATTTCCTCCAGTCTTTCAGAACACGGATCGCAGAATTTTCGACTGGAAGATGTCGCTGAAACCCGCTCCGGATCATCCTAAAGAGATCGTCCATCTGGACATAGACGACGCTGCCTTGAGAGAGTTCGGGTAATGGCCATGGGACCGCAGACACAGTGCCAAGATAGTAGAAAAATTGTCGGAAACAGGGGCCAAAGTCGTAGTCTTCGACATCCTGTATTCTTCGTCAGGAAAAAGTGAAGAAGGTGACCGGTCTTTTTTCGACGCGATAGAAAAAGCCGGGAACGTGGTTTCAGCCACAGGACTGGGAATCTCTCCGAGATCTTCAGAGAAGAAGTTGGAGTTGGATGCGGATCGTAAGCCGGGCGGAAGCGCTTTATAAGAGATCATGGAATGTTAAAGTGCCCAGATCGATAGCATTGTTTAAGGTCACGAACCTGAAGAATTCACTGTTGCCTTTACCGGAGATAATACGGAGGTCGAAAGAGCTTGGTCACATAAAGGCGACTGCCGATCAGGACGGGGTGCATCGCACGGTTCCCCTTTTGGTCACAGTGGAAGACCTATGCGTTTCCAGCTTGAGCCTTGCCGCGGTGATGACCTACTGGGATTTGAACCCGGTGAGCGTCTCTCTCGATGATAAGGGACTCCTTCAGATCAACCATTCCGGGCGTGTTGTAGCGGTTCCAATAAGCGCTGAAGGGATAATGCGTGTGAACTGGGGAAAACCTTGGGAAAGCTTCAAGCATTATTCTGTCTTAGATGTGTTGATCGACACTTCCGACCCATCGCTGGCCGTTCGCTACAAAGATAAGATAGTTGTAGTAGGGGTAACGGTTAGCGGCGCAACTGATTTCGGCGCAACCCCATTGGGCATCAACGTTCCTCTCAGTCGGCTTCATTCAAATGCTATTGCGACAATGCTAACAGGAGCTTTTATTAGCGAAATACGTTTTTTTCCATATATAGCTGGATTGGGAGCCTTCCTCGCATTGCTCGTTTCACTGTTTGTTTCGAGATTCCGGCTTGCATGGGGCATTTTGATTGTCGCATCGACATCTCTACTCTTTGCATCTGTTTCTACGGCATCTCTTATAATGTGGTTGTATGAAATTCCGCTGTCCGGATTCCTTTTCATATTCTTGCCCGGGTCACTTGGAGCGGTAGCGTTGCGGACGATTTTTGCAGAATTGGAAGCAGCCAGGATTTCAAGAGCATTGAATTGCTATTTGTCACCTCAAATCAGAGAAGCCATTCTGAAACACAGTACAGAGATCGATCTGTCCACAAAAAGGAAAGAGCTGACCGTAGTCTTCGTTGACATAGAGGGATTTTCTACAATATCTGAAAGCGTAGAGATGGAATACCTGAATGAGTTCTTGAACGACTTTTTCAAGATGGCAACGGAAGCTGTTTTCAGGCATGGCGGGACTATAGACAAGTTCTTGGGAGATGGTCTCCTGGTGTTTTTTGGAGACCCCTTGCCTTTGGAAGACCACGCGTTGGCGGCAGTAAGCGCGGCAATTGACATGCAGAAAGGAATGGAGCAATTGAGCCGCCGTTGGTCAAATTTCGGTTTAAAAGAATTTGAGAAAGGCATAAAAATACGAATAGGAATTAGCACAGGGATAGTAGTAGTAGGCAATCTCGGAACAAGTGGACTTATGGAATATACAGTCCTGGGCTCCACCGTAAATATTGCCAATCGTTTACAGGCAAAGGCCAGACCGGGAGGAATCCTGATGACAAGCAGGACATGGGCACTGGTCAAGGATCAGATACCGGCTTCAAAACATGAAACTATCACTTTAAAAGGAATTGACCGCGATATTGACGTATATCACCTCGAAACTCCTCTGACATAAGTCTCTCTCATGTGAGTTTCCCCCCAAAACTTGTCGGGTTCCAAACCGGTATAGAGTAACATCTTGGTTTGATAGTGAAATCACACCATTTGAACTTCGAATTCGAATCGCCTCCACTACTCATCCCAGCCGCTGCGCAATTATGGTGATTGTCTAAAATTCTATCCGAATGGCACATGTTTTTGTGTTTTGGGTCCTTCGGTCGATGTTAGCACAATTGTCGTTGACAAAATGGTAGTAGTCTCATTATCCTGAACTCAGGGGAACAGCGTATAATTTAGCAAGATTGCCGATAAATTAATTGCTCAAATGAAATGGCATTGTCCTTCGAAGGGGCAGCGGATTCAACCCTCTGCACAATATTTTCAAAGCTGGTTTTTCAACAAGTGCTCTGATTTTGGATTCATACGAAGGTTGCTGTCGGTACTATTTTGGGGCCTGCACTCAGGAAAAGGGGTATAGCCGAAGAGAAAAGATCGATTTCAGTATGTAGCAAAATTACCGACTTCCCACAGTCATACAATTGCGATGCAATTCGCTGCAAGTTTTGGAGGCGGGAGGGATGAAACGCAGGATCAGTGCAAAGTCAATGCTCGAGGATATTGGTTCAGGCCTGAATGAGATCGATTTGATGGCAAAGCACAATCTTTCCTCCGATGGACTGCTAAAGCTTTTCCGTGAGCTGGTCAAAGCCAAAATAGTTACACACCAGGACCTTTACAAAAGATTTGCGTGGTACCAGGAAAAGGCAGATCAAATAAAGCGGCGGCGAGCCCGGAGAGCAAGCTTGTCATTGCGCCTGCCCATATACGACATACTCTTAAGGCGTTTCGGTATACTAAGAGATATCTCTGTGACCGGGCTGCGCGTGGCAGGGGCGGGGAGAGAATACCGGGTCGGCGCTACGACGATATTTCACTTGCCGACAGATCATTTTATGAATTTGGATTCTCTATTGGTGATGGCCGAGTGTCGATGGGTTTCGAAAAAAAATCAACAAAATAAGCACTTCATGGCCGGTTTCGAGTTGATGGATTTATCTCCTGCAGATCTGCGGGTGCTCCAGCGATTCATAAATCACGTATTACTGAGCAAATCAGGAGAATGGAACATTCTCTCCTGATCCTTTCGGGGGAGATAATAGTGTTTAGGATAACCCATTTGGACGCCCGTACAGGAGAAATCGGCAACGACCGTCAATTATTAGGTCGGTCATGGGCAACCCTACCGACTGTATCAAAGCCGGAAAAGGCCTGGAGGATAGGTCGGGCCGTGCCCGACATGATTTATAAATCAGCCAATGGCAGCGGCGGCCACGCACACCTTTGCCATTACATGACAAGGCTGGTGGACCTTGTACGGGCTGGACATAGATCTATAGTGCCGTCCGGAGGCCGGTTTTCTTGAGAAGAAATAGCCTCCCGGACTGTCTGCGGAGCTAACCCAATAATCCATTGCAGAAAAAAGAGTTCACCAGAAGATCTCTGAAAAACCGCGTCCGAGGACTGCCTACAAAGGAACACGAAGATTCCTGTTCGGGCCAGCGACAATTCATTCGGTTAATTCTCAAACTGTTTCGTGCCATACACGAAACTATTTCTTGACATGCCAGTTGCGTCTGTGAAAGAAGGCGGGGACATTTTTTTTGGCCAGGGAACATGGACGCAACTCTTGTGCACCTACTACTGAAATGGGAAAAATGTTTGGTGATCAAATATCTTACAAAACCCTTTTTAAGAATTGGTTCTCTCGATCTGCACGCCCTCAGCAGTGAGCGATTTTGGTCGCTTCTGCGGGCTCGCAACCTGCCACCGAGTCCGATCAGGAGCCTGTACGCAACTCATCCAGCATGAACCGGGAGATTTTGATGAAAACGCAACCCATTTTAAAGATCACTAAACTATGCTTGATTCTCGTTGCAGTCTTTGCACTGGCGCCGTCCGATTTTTTTGGAAAAGCCTTCCCCAGTAAGCAGGAGGCGTTAACAGATGCTGCCGGGCATGGAAACCTACCGGTGGTCAAAACCATTCTGGATCTGGGTGCAGACATCAATGGTCTCGATAAAAAAGGTGACACTTCCTTGATAAGTGCTGTTAACAACGGTCAATTGGCAGTGGTCAAGTTCCTGCTAGATAAAGGGGCTCACATCAATTTAAAAAATAATAATCGCGAGACGCCCCTTGTACGTGCTGCTAAAAGCAAGCACGCCGATGTGTTTGAACTGCTCAAATCGCACGGAGCTGAGGTGACATTAATGTCCGCAGCAATGATTGGTGACAAGTCAGAAGTCCAGAGGCTGATCGAGGCAGGTTCCGGCATCAATGACAAGGACGAGCAGAATCGTACCGCTCTTATGGGTGCCGCTGAGACGGGGCAAATTGATACGATTAGACTCCTGCTGGATAGAGGAGCCGACGTTAATTTGAGAGACAGAGACGGCAATACAGCCATCATGTGGGCTGCCAGGAACGGGAATACTAATCTGGCAAAACTGCTCAAAAAATGCGGAGCTGAATCGACATTAACCATTGAGGCGATGCTGGGAGATGAAAGGGAGCTTCGGGGGTTCCTTAACGCAGGATCTCACGTCAACACCAGAGACATAGATGGACACACGGCTCTGATCTACGCCGCTGCCAAAGGACATCTCAGTGTGCTGAAGGTGCTCCTGGATGAACGCGCCGAGTTGGATTTAAAGTCCAAAGACGGCTGGACGGCACTTATGTATGCTAGTGACAAAGGGCATCTGGACATAGTGAATTCACTCTTGGAAAAAGGGGCCTGTATTGATTCGAAAACAGCTGATGGTGTGACCCCCCTGATCTGTGCCAGCGACAAGGGGCATATAGACGTCGTGAAACTCTTGCTGGGCAGGGGCGCTGACAAAAATGCGCAGCTGCAGAACGGCTGGACCGCTCTTATGTATGCTGCAGACAGGGGGCACGCCGGGATGGTGAAACTTCTCCTGGACGATGGTGCTGAAGTCAATGCGAGGAACGAGAGGGGTATGACGGCACTCGCCGGGGCGGCTGGGATGGGAGAGGCAGGTATAGTGAAACTCCTCCTGGAGCACGGAGCCAACGTCAACACGAAGCTCGATGACGGCTTGACTCCACTCATGTATGCCGCGGATAAGGGCCAAGCAAACGTGCTGAAACTTCTTTTGAATAGCGGCGCTAATGTGAATGCATTGAACGAGAGGGGACTCACAGCTCTCATGATGGCGCCTGGGAAGGGACATGCGGACGTGTTGAGACTTTTACTGGCCAGGGGCGCTGAGGTAAATGTGCAGGACATGGAGGGCAGGTCAGCCCTAACTAGAGCTGCTACAATAGGGCACCTGGAAATTGTGAAACTGCTTCTGGAAAAGGGAGCTGATGTTAATGCGCAGCTTAAGGATGGCCGAACAGCGCTGCAAGAAGCAATAGACGGAGGGCATGGAGGAATCGTAGAATTGCTGGAGGCACACGGAGCAAGCAAATAGCCGTACACGGATGCCGTGGTCAATAGGATGCCGATTCGACTGTGCCGGACGGAAGGTTTATCGGCTGGCTTTGCTGGAGCGTTATTTTCTATGTCTCGGATAGATGTCGAGAACGGGACATGCTCCGTTTTTATCGAAATCCAGGATAGTGACTTGCAGCTGAAGACATATATAGAAGGGAGGCACGAAGGATGGCATTTTACTGGTGGCAGCGCGGGAACGGCACGTGGGTGTATTATGATGACACTTGGGGCCATCATATTGAGGTTGACCCTGATGGAACACAAAGAGAGAGAAAGGGGCCACCCCCAGAGCACGACATGCCTGATTCCGGACTAAGACCTCCGGGGGTCGTCCCTGTAAAGTTATTGCTAGTGATGGCCTCCCTGGATGGACTACCGCTTCGACTGGAGACGATCCGTACGATTGGGCCTACCCTGATCGATGGCCTCTCGCTTCTGCAACATCTCGCGGCGATGATGGTTTTGGCAATAGACTTACTGGGCCTGCCGGTTTTTTGGGTCCCGCTGGGGTAGATTGCGGCGCCGCACAAGATGAACTTGGCCTTGCTCACAGTGGAGATCCGCTGACATTCGCTTTTAACCTGCCCTTGCTTGCATTGCTTATGGCGGATAAGGCGAAATCCGAAGAAGAAAATTGAGAGGCGGCGCGTTCTATAACGATGATCATAACAGGTTAGCCAGCTGACTGGTTGGGTTGATCTTGCTACCGCATTGCTGGTCATGGGCAGAAATGGCAATGGCGTCATCGTTATGGGCAAAGAATGGCTTTACGAAATCAGCGAAATTGCATTTGAATAAAGGAGCTGATGTCAACGCACAGTTGGAAGATTCTCCCTATGTCCCGATCGGCCAGTTCTTGGCCGTTGCTACAAACGTTTCACTCGCAAAGGCATTCATCAGGCGAACACCACGAGATATGTGCGGATAACCAGGGACCACGATACGAGAGAGATTAAGCGTAGTGCAGTCCACGTATCAGCACGAATTAGTGTTATCTTCGAATTTATCAGAGACGGTCTGTTGTGATCTGAGGACGCTAGCTGTCAGTAATTGCGCAGAGGATGGCCCCCACTACTGCGACTGCCGCTTCCCCGACGTCCGGCGCATTCTCTGCGACAGCGCTGCCCACTTGCGCAGCTCCTTCGAGAATCGTTCCGCCGACATCCGCAGCGCTCTGCAGTATCGTGCTTCCTGCGTCCGCTGCACCACGGAACACAGCCTCTACCAGATCACCCGCTCCATCTATCACGTCACCAGTCCCAGTCAATGAACCCAAGCTTTGATTCTTTTGATCTTCCGCAGCCGGGTCGGTAGTGATTCGGGTAATCTGCTCAAGATCGTCTATGCCGGACATAGCTCCCTCCTGTCCCGGACTTGGCCACATAACTTTGTTTTCTTACTTTACGATGCGCGAAAGACGAGGCATAGAGCATACTAGTACAGAGCAGTCCATGCATCAACAAAAAAGGTGCTCTGTCCGCCAAATTCGGGGGATTTTCAAAAAAAGGACCGCCGCGAGGAAAACCCTTCAGAAGCGAATGTTTTCGGTCTGACCGAGTATCTGCCAAACCGTGCTTGGATCGGCTGCAGACCTCAACCTTTAAGGGTGGTTAGCGTGTGGTTTACCACGTCTGCACTGATACCCCACACGACCAGGCTTAGGTAGTCCCCAACGGGATGCGCACCGTTGACCCCGGGTGGCAGGTCAAGATAAGATCCACGGAATTATGCCGCGGTCCCACAATTAGAAGGCACTTTGGACCAGTGATCGGAGATAGGTTTCTTCCCTTGACCCGGAATGGTCTCATTGATAGGGAGTCCTGGCAGTTGTCCACTCCGGTGAAGTCATTGACCCTTCAGTTTCTGCCTGCAATGAGAACCAGGCCTGCATCTCTCCGCCACCAATTGGTCGGTGCAGCGCACGACGAAGATGAATCCGCGGGTCTAACAGGAGCTAGGACTTTGGGCCAAAGCACATGACTTCAAGTAAATAGAAACCGGTCCAGCTCCCAGTCTTATCTATCGTCGGTTTGTCCTGCAGGACCGCCTCAAATGTGAATTCGCACCAGTTATCCGTATCCTTCTTGAGCTTGCCATCTTCGTAGACGATATTGATATCGTACCGAGTGGCGCCCAACGGACTGATGCGGCATGGTGTAAATGAGTCAAATGCTTGTTGTGAACTTAAAAGGGAAACATGAATGAACTCAGTGCCCTGAGGGACTTGGACTTTCACCGGGAGCGAGAGCCCCTTCTCTTTCAGGACAAATCCGTCATCATTCTCGGGGACTTGCAGCCAAGCGACACCGAGCAGACATAAAGGGGAGTCAAAGCTCTTAACCTTCATTTCCGCTGTTGAACCATCAGTCTTTGCCAACACTGCCATACTTCGTTGCGACATTGGATAACCTCCTTGAGATATCGACAGGGAGTCATGGACTCCGTCCGAGGGTGCAAAAATATTCATGAAAGCGGTTTCAAGATCAGCAGCGACTTAGGTGTTAGCTGCTGGAATTTTATCTAATGTCTGCATCGGCGATTAGCGGACAGTGAAATACACGCTAGATGACAGTGCAACGCGGCCTGTTCAAGATGCACGATCTCTCGAAAATACTGCCCCCGACATTCATTCAAAGCGATTTGTCATTTCGTGGCTTTCGCCAAGTTGACAAACTTTCCTGTCACATATGGTTCAATTGGTACTGTGGCGCGATCTAAAATCTCCTTGTGATAAGCCAGCTTCCGCATCGCTGTCTCGTGGTAGAATTGTGAATGACTACCATGCTGGTCCTTTGTGTGTCGGGCTGGGCATCTGCTTCGTACGTACCCTTGCCCCGGGACCCCAGCCTGGTCCTACGTGCTGGGGTGATACGGTTTGTGCCGCAGGCACGCTCTCATAAACCGTGACTCGCTCCCCCGAAGGCGTTACCACTTGTTGACCGCCAAGGACCTGCGGGATACCGAACGTCGGTGCTGGGATAATACGCTTCTTGTAGAATGGTGTGTCGATCCTGTAAGGCACCGACTGTGATTCGCAGGGCTGCCAAGCTGATAGCACGAATACCAGGGCGAAAAGGCAGGTGAAGAAGCAAAGAAGAAGACTTCTGTTATTCATGCCGGACTGCTGCGGGATCGATCCTGCGATCATTCTTAAACCTTTCGTGGGAAATCCGTTTGACTCCGATTGTAGGATTCTCATATTGTAATCACCTGACGCTCCTTTTGCCAAGCGCGTTTACATCTGGTCCCTAGGAAATCTTACTACCACCCGTCAATAACTATAGAGAAGCGCCAATTCGAAACCCATTACCGGATCGATGGTCCTGTCGGGGTTGATACCCCAGTTATTGGCCGCGGTAGGATTGTTCCATCCGGGTACCGATCTGTCTACACACGCGTAGTTGAACCATTTTCCCGGTCGCCAATATGAAAAATTAAGGTCCACGACAAATTGATCCAGGAGCTGCCAGTGCATGCCAGCGTCTATCTCCCAACCGAGATCTCTGGCCGGTATTGCGGGGATGTTCTCCGTGAAAGGATTTCTTGGTACCGGCGATTGCGCCAAATAACTCCGCAGTTCCGGATCATAATCCACTTGCCCGAATCTTGGAAGAATCGGCGAAGGGCGAATCCAACCCCAGCCATAACCGTGCGAGACCCTCGTGGCGTTAAGATAACTGGCTCTGACATGAAGATTCGCGGCCAATGCATACTCTATTCTACCGGCTATTGTTGAGGCGTCTGAGAGGTCTCCGGGGGAGTTCACTCCACCTCCATACCGAAAAGCAAGGAGTGAGCTCATAGAGTAAAAGGCATCCAGCCCCGTCTGTTCCACCGTGTTGATGTACGGCTGCCTCTGTATGAGAATGCCATGTCTGCGGTCCGGTCCCGGCATGTGACTGTAAAACAAAGTGAACATCCAAGGCCCGCAATAGAGGTCCCCCTGAGCCATGAACCGGAGTGATTGGATCTGTTGGACCACAAATGGGCTGCCGCTGCCATCCACATGAGGAGGTCCGGGCGGGGTCTGTGCGGCAATAGGACCAGGCAGCAAAGGGATCGGCGGATCGTTAAATCCAAAGAAGGTGCCGTTAAACGACGGCTGGTACCTCGTCTCTCTGGTGAACCAATCCAATTCCGTCCTTAGTCGAAGCCGGTTATTACAGAAGTCTAAGAACACCCACCCCTCATTTGTCCACCGGTCTGTGGGAGGAAACACCACACGGTCGGCGGTGGACTGGGCCAACTCCGGGCCGGCGTGAGACGCCGAGTACAAGGTGCCTACGTCAAAGTAGAGCACGTCATTTTGCCACATAAGGTAAGCCAGTATGCTCGCGCGTTGGGCGAGGTTCACGTCGTAGTTGTTCCAGGGCCATGGAAGCTTGGTGGTCAAAGGTGAGTATGAGTCGGGGTTGAAATTTACTATTATAATATCCTGTATCCATGGGAAAAATCCGAACCCAAATTTAACGGTTGCGAAATTTTGACTCGTTTCCTCGTACACCGTGATCCCTCGTTTAAAGCAGGCGGTCTGCTGCCCGGTGCTTGAGTCCTTCCACCTCACCTGAACACTGCCGTCAGCGCAGGGGCCGCCTATATCGGTTTCCTGATATTCTCCGGTCTCGATACCCAGTGCTATGTCAAATTCATCTTTATCTTTAAAGTAAATGTACTTAGTACCGTCACTCTGGTCTTTGTCGGGATTGTCCGTCGGCGTTAGCTTTTTGCAGATTTGTTTGGCAACGCGTCCTATGGGCCGCGGTATGGGACGGCACGTCAAAAAAGGCAGCCATTTGCCCAACACATCCGGGACTAACAGAGGGTCGGTCTCAAATATAATCTGTTCTAGTGTCCTGTTCTCGGAGAATTGCAGGCCGCACCCGCGGGCAAAGATGTTCTTTCCCACAAACAGCGATCCGCCAATGGGCGGGGTCACATTGACACCCATGTGAGTCCACTGTCCCGGGGACATAGCAACTTCTGAGCCAGGCGCCGACCCGGTATCGTACGGGATAATTTTGTACCGGCCCCATACATTGGCCCAAGCAAACGGCGCTGATGTACCATACTCCTGGGCCAAGGATGTTCGCGTGGCGTTAGTGCCCGATGTCAAGATATTCGGGAGACCATTGGTGGAACTGACTATTAACCCCGTGGCGACGTTAGCAGAGAGGGCGAGAGGATTCTGAAAATTCTGAACCCCCATCCAACCGTTCAAGGCAGCAAAGTCACCCGCTCCAATCGGTGGACCAGTGGCACGGACGGGTGTCCCGGCTTGCGATAGGTCTATGTTATAGGGCCCGAAAAAACCGTTTTGCCCCAATTGCGAGTACTGGCTGTAGAGCCAGGCACTCTTTCCATCCGCCCCTACCGTCCAATTTGGCCGTGGTGGAGTCGAGGCGGTAGAAGATGAAGTTTGGGCCGCCGACCATTGCCCCGGCCACACAAAATTCAAAAGTATCAGGCAGATGAGTACGCAACCAACTCGCCTTATCAACGTCATACCCCCATAACCGCTGAAAGGGCTCAGCAAGCTCGAAAAGACGATGACTCCTCGTCTCGAATCAGTATGTATTGTTAGTTAGTTGACTCGCAAAGCGCGGCGCAGAGATGACGCCGGCTCCCCAAATGTTTTATCCTGTTGTTTAGTCCAAAAATTGCTACACTGTATGAGTTGTTACAATAGGAATGCAAACCTGTCAAGCACTAAAATTCAATGGATTATTGCACTAGCTCCATCCTATTGGAGGAGAAACGACTTTCAGAAAGCGGACTGCCAGGGGGACCCCGGCGGGACGCGGGGTTGCAAAATCCCGCGTCTCGCTGGACTGAGCCCCCTTTCCGAAAACTCTCATTCTGTTGCGGCGCAAGGAGGAGAAATGACTGATTTGGCGCCCGCACACGACAAATCGGTACACTCCCTGTTTACCTTGAAAATATTAGTCCCGCGCAGAACGCGGGATTGCCGGAGGGTTCAGGCTCACGGGGCGCGGCGCCAACATGCATCGTGAGGCTGAGGGCAATTGATACGTTCGATATTGGTTATGCATGCTGGCCGTGCGCGTGGCCCTTTCTTGCATAAAAACAGATTCCCGGGCTTCCCCGTCCCGAATCCGGCCCCAGGGTACCTGTATCGGTCCTGACTCACTGCCAGCCATATGAAAGTTCTTGCCGGAAGGGGTGTGGTCCCGCGCAGAACGCGGGATTTCAAGAAGCGGGTTCCCGGTCTTTCTTACCCTTCGAAATGTTGGGGTCGGGTCGTGAAATGACAAGGTTTCGGTTACTAGAATAGAGCAATCGGGGGATCAACTGAAAATTCATTACAGTACTATTGGTGAAGCGATTTCTAGAACAGCCGATTGTTAGAACCGGTTTTCCAAGACCTGACCGTATAGACTAATTTGAACTGTTGCCGGAATATACGCCAATTATTAATTTGGAGATATGATGACGTACTATTAGCCTGAGGAGGGAATTCCCATGACACAAGCTCCGGTTACTGAAGAAGAGGCGAAGGTGATAATTCAGGAATGGGCACGGCTCCACGATCTTCAAGCTGGACTCTCAGCGTTTCTCCCCATCATTGCCGAGCAAGGTTTCTACATGGAATTCGGAACGAAGCGATGGGAGGGGTACGCGGATTTCGAAGATCATCAGATTACGAAGCGCAAGTTTTTTGACGAGGTACACGATTATTTCGACATTCAAGTGGACGTGGGGGAGGAGAAAACAATCGCCAAGACAAAAATGCACTGGACGTATCGTTACCGACCAGAACGGAGCCCCGGGAGCAAACTTATCAAGGCTTATCTCGAACACACTTGGGAATTTCACCGTTGCCCAAGAACCGGCCGTCCATTTATGCAGGGGCACGTGGTTGATCTCTTTGAATACGAGAAAGGGTTCCGGCCGGATGAGGAAGAAGAATACGATCCGCATATGGATACAAAATGGAAAACCAGGTAAAAAGTATTCAGCCAGGGCTCGCCCAATCCGTGTACATATCTCACCCTGAAGCATCGAATACTCAACTGGCCGGAAGCTCATGTGATAGGCAAAAAGGAATTGAACCGTAAGGGTTACCTGGAATAGAAACATGAGAACACGTTTTGCTGCATGCGTTGACAACTCTGAGTAACCGGCCTCCCTGGAAGTCCAAAGATCTATCGTGTGATCCCGGATAAAGGTGCCGACCTGGGACCCCCGAAATGGCAAGACCGCCGCATAATTCCGGAGAAGGAGTAAGAAAACTCAAAGGCGGCGAAATGACCGCTCCGACCACATATGACAGAATCGGTTTGGACTACAATCGACACCGTGCCGCGGAACCCTCTGTGGTTCGGGAATTGATCCGCCTTCTTGGCCTGCCCGCTGGTTCAGTTATTGCCGATATCGGAGCTGGAACCGGTAATTATTCGAACGCTCTGGCTGAGCAAGGATACAAAATACAGGCAATCGAACCGTCTGAAGTTATGCGGAGCCAGGCTCTGCGGGTTCCGGATGTTCATTGGCATGCAGGCGCCGCTGAAGCTATACCATTACCCGGAAACTCAATCGAGGGCGTCGTATGCACGCTCGCTCTTCACCACTTCGACTCTGTTGCACAAGCAACCACGGAGCTTCGAAGAGTTTGCCCCGAAGGTCCGATGGTGTTCCTAACTATTGATCCGAGGCTAGGCGAGGCATTTTGGTTCACAGAGTATTTCCCTGCGATTTATCGGAAACTTTTTTCCACCTTTCCGCCCATCGGGCAGGTTTGCGCCGAACTCACAGAGCAAAGTGGTTCCACATCCGAAATCTCCTTGTGGCTCTTGCCTCAGAATGCCGTCGACATAACAATGCACTCGGGCTGGAATAGGCCGGAGATTTATTTAAACCGAAGTCATCGCCAAAACATGTCCGGCTTTGCTTTAGCTTCACCCGTTGAAATCGAACCGGGGCCTGACTGCGCTGGAAGCAGCTCTCGCGTCGGGGGCTTGGGATCGCGACCATGGGCATCTGCGGAAACGGCGTGAGATCGATCTTGGCTTTCGGTTTGTCAAGTTGGCGCCACTAGGAGAGGGGAAGTGAAGGAAAGAATGCGGGGGAACCGGCTTTTTACACAAAAAGCGGGTTCCCGGTCTTTCTTCCCCTGCCAAGGGTCAGCTCTTGAAATGACAGGGCCTCGGTTACTGGAATAGAGCAATCGGGTCACCTGAAAATTCAGTGCAGTACTATTGGTAAAGTGATTTCGGGAACAGCCAATTGTGAGAACTGGTTCTTCAAAACCTGATTCCATACACGTTAATTACTAAAGGGGGCACCAGGGAAAGAAATTAGTAGAAAGGAAAGCCAATTATTCTGTCCAGGCCAATTGTGCAACATTGCATCCAGTTGACTAGGCTCTTTACAATTGTTGCTAGTCTTCTGAATCTCTTTTGCGACTTAATTGAGAGTGTCGTTCGAGCAATCAAGTTCTTCTATCTCTTCCAAGTCACTTTCGGCCACTTACCGTTCCTTAATTTAGGCATACTGGACCGGCAAAGCCCGTAACCAAGTATCGGCTGGTTCCTTTCATAGACGGCCGGCAGCCCCGTGTCAAGTGCAAAATGGGAGATTTGCGCATCATTGATGAAAGTGGGGAAGACTATCTGCACCCGAGCAGAACCTTTGATATACCGCCAGCGATTTAAGATTTTTTGGGGAGGGGCTCGGTACACTCGGCGTGGAGCCAGTAATGCTCCGGAAACGCCTCTCCGGTGGGAAACATCCTCCTGTTCGTGGCTCATTTTTCGCCGGCTGTATCAATTCTCAGAGTCGGGAGAGTTTTCTTCTGAAATGTGGGTTATTTCAAATCCAGCACGGTGCCTGACTCATGGAGATATGTTCCGCCACCTCAGCGGGTCTGTCCGACCTTTCGAATCGAAGTCTTTGAGATCGACCTGAAGTTCGCCGGCAGCCTGCGCGAAGGGCTGTATCGAGTTATAGGGGTTTCGGTCGAAACAAGCTGTCCGTGAGCCTGGCGTGCAATAACAGTTTTCGAAGCTCTGCCTGGGAGAGGCTGGAAATAAACGTAATTTCAAACCCGGCCAGGAAATATTTCCTCGACGGTTCCTTCTGGTTTGTCCACCTGCATTCCACTTCAATATCGAAAGGGCGGATGTTGGGGAACCAGTCTGGGCGAATCACGAAACGTTTGGCCAAATTAATGTCGGGCCTCAAGCTTGCCACTCGCAATCCCTTCTCTGACAAGTCCCTTACGAGGCCCTTGCGAGTCGGCTCATCGGGGTCATAGATGGGAAGTTCCAAACCGAGTAGCCTCCTCGTAAACCTTCGAGTAACCGATCTATTCAGCGGTTCGTCATAGAACGCGGTCCGCTCCTTTAGTTCAGCCCTCCTTATAACACCTAATTCCACAAGTTTATCGAGGACGCCTGGAAGCTCTTCAAAAGACAAATCATATTTGTGACACAACTCAAAATCTGTTGCCCGAGTCCGAATGTCAGCCACAATTGCCTTGATTTCGAGCCTGCCCGATTCCGGAAGCCGTTTACGAATCTGTTGAAGCCCTTGGCGGGACAGTTGATACTTTTCCATCAACTCAGAGTCGGTCATCCCGTCAGCAATGTCACGGATGAGATCTCTAGCCTTTATTACCTTCTTGGTTGGCATACGGCCTACCCTCCGCCTGGCTAATGAATCGCGAGCCGTTGACAGAACCGGAGTCGGTTGCTCGATCCGGGCAATAATTGCAGAGCGCCCGGGAAGGGGTTTGTCCCAGAAACCCCCACGTCGGAGCTTTTCTCCCAAACTCCTATGGTTTGGCCCTGCTGCCGCCACCGGTGGCCGGGCTGAAATACATGTAACGCGCCCAATTGTGTGACTCTGTAATTTTGAAACCGACCGGCCACCAGGCTAGGATGAGATCTTACCAATCTTCCGTCCCCCGTGCGACAAAATTCTTGGGGTGAAGGATCACCATGCCTTTGCGTTCAGAATGGATTTCCTGGCCAGACCTTGCATGGCATTGCAAGTGGAACGAAGCAGTCCTCTTGCTTCGGCGATTGCTTCGTCGTTTCATTCCTTGCAATGACGGGTCGAGGCGCAAGAAGAAGTAAGAAACAATGGCGGAGGATTAGGTGGAACCCCGCGGGACGCTGGGTTGCAAAACGGTCTTCGGTAGTGGGTCAGTTTTTGGGCACTGTCCCAATTTGGTACTGCGCTACTTTGCATCGTTGCCTAATGTGGATGGTTGATTTGCGGATTACCCCTCTAGTCAGCTAGATGAACATAAAGTTCTAGTTCGTCCTGAAGGACTGCTCTCTGCTGGTTAGGATCAAGTTGATTTAGAGCTTGTCTATAGGCGTCAGGTTCGCTTTCGGCTATGACGGTACCCTCACTGAATAGTTCTCCTTCTTCTCTGATCAATGCCCAGTTAAATTCTCTTTTCACTGATTTACCCCCCCCTCCTAAGACTTTCCTTATCGGGTATCAGCGACAATGGCAGTGCGTACCGCATTTAACGGAGAATCGACCGGCCCTTGATTAAGGACAGCGAAGAATTTTCGCTTGCCGGTTTTCTCATCTGGCACATAAGACCAAGCATAGCAGCGTGAAGCGGTGGGGTGGCAGAAAAGAGAAAATACTTGCACCGTCCCTTCCCAAACTACCTGACCTTGGAATGTCTCTTTAACCGGGACAGACTCAATCCACATCGCTTTGCAGCGGTGTAGGTTGCGGATAGCTTCTATAAGCGTTTCTATCTCTGCCTCTGTAGCGGGTTGTTTAGTTGTCTTATTCATTTGGTTCCGTTTTTTCTTTAATGAATCCATGTTTGAAGACATCAAGGGTTTCAATTATTTCCTCTTAGCTTAATTGAAACGGCAATTCAACCTTGCCCCATTCTTTGGAGACAATGGAAATAAAATGGTTCCCACTTCGGAATTAGCGCCCAAAGCTTGAGCACCCTGAACTTTCGGTTGTGCGGCAGTTGCAAAAAAGAGTCAGGCATTGGAAAAATCTCCTTCTCCAGAGTTTCTTTGTCTTCCCCATGCCCGGATAGCATATCAGGAATTCGAGGGGCACCATACTTATCTTTTGAAAAGCAGGGGACCAGGGAGAACCCAGCGTCCCGCGGGGTTGCAGAACGTGCTCCGCTGCCGGCGAGCAATGGCTTTGTGCAGGCATTAAGTTAATCGAACCCGAGGGACATTGAGGTGCATTGTTGGCCGGACGCCCAGTGGGCCCGCACCCACTTCGGCAAAAACAGTCCTGTCTTGACGGCACCACGAAAGATTAAAGTCGCCGAGAAGACGGGAGAATATTATGTAAACTCATAATATTAATTCCCTACAAGATCGATGGACGACTTTCATGTGAACTCTAAGTGTCTGGCGGCGGGGTAAGCAGCGTTTTCCAATGTGAGACTTAGGAGAAGGTAGGTCGGGCCGTCCCCCGACATGGTTTTCATTGACTCAGGGGAAAGGGCAGGGAAAGGGCAAGCTTCGGGAACCCCCTTTTTATGTAAAAAGCCGGTTCCCGAAACTCCGCCTCTTCTCTCTCATAGTATTATCTCCAGCCGCTCCATCGCAGTCCAGCAGTCGAAGACGCCCAGCTTGCCCATTTCCAGGATTCGGGCTTTGCTCGGATTCTTAGCAAGAATCTTTTGAGCCTCTGCTCGGTATTCGGCCGGAAGCATTTCGATGAGCGGAACCTCAGACCAGGGGCGGAGCGGTTTTTTGTATGCCACCCGCGCGGGTTCCAATCTCTCAGGCTCCGGAGAGGATACGGTCTCAGGGATTAGCGCAGCCTGTTTGATCACATCCTGGAAAGAGGGATTGTCCGTCAACCTTTCGAATATGCACATATATCGCCTTCAGTTATGCACTTTTGAAATGGGATAGTAATTTCACCGTTGGAAGCGGCCAAAGACTGTCATTGCGAGCGAAGCGAAGCAATCTCTATTCTCATGCGTGGCAGGAACAAATCCGGGATTGCTCCGTCATTTCACTCCTCGCAATGACCCGTTGGGGTCCGTTACTGCGAGCCTCGAAATCGGGTATCCTCCTGATATGTTGGTTAAACTGACGATTTGACGAAGTTTCCTGACGATTTTTTTAGCCTTGAATAAGGTATCTTGCTGATATCTTTCTTAAACTGACGATCTGACGATCTTATTCCCCTATTCCTAATTGAATGAAAAATAATAAGTAAAAGAAAAGGGGGAGGGAAAAGAGTAGAGATTAGGGAACGCGTGTGGAGTTAAAATCGTCATTTCGTCAGTCTCCAAGTAATTTCCGATTGTTACCCATTTCAAATCGTCAGGAAATCGTCAGCCGTTTCACAGCAGAGTTATTCCGCGAAAGCCGCGGCCGTATTCTGTTTTGTGACTCACTTTTCCAGTTACCCGCTCAATAGCCTTGCGAAAATTAGTGTTACCCAAGGGCTCGTATCCGTTGTCTTTGGCCCAGTGACGGTACGTGGAGTACACGTCTTTCAGGAGTGTGATCGGCGAGTTATCCTCAAAGACCGTCACGTGCTCCTCAACGAAATCAATCACCGGGTCCGTTTCCCGTTTGTATTCTTCCAAAGCCTCCTTGCTGGACGAGGGTTCCGTGAAATGCCCGGCGTCCTTCAGATACTTGTAACCACCGATCGCCCAATTGAGCACTCCGGAAAGTTCCGTTTGGATAATCCGCTTGGCTCTCTCTCGATCCCATTTTTCCGTCGGGAAGATCAACGGGAACGGAAGGATGATCCACCGGCGAAAGTAACCGTGAGACCTGTCCGTGGAATATGGCAGGTTATTGCACGAGAGTATGAGCTTAACAAATGGACGGAACACGAAAACATCTTTGTTCTTGCGCTCGGCCGTAATAGGGTCCCCGGTTATAATTGGATCGTCCGGACCGAACCGGCAGATCCTCTCCATCTCTCAGGAGAAAAACGTACTATACCTCTAACTTGACAAGTGGTACATATTTCGGGGGCAGGCCACAGGGTAGGATTCGAACATGAACCATGATGAAATTGCAATGAAACTGATGACTGCTGAAGAAACTGTCCGCAGATTTGTGCCGGACGGCGCCCAGATAGCTCTGGGAGGCTTCACTGTCAGCCGCAATCCAATGGTCATTGCCAGAGAAATCATCAGGCAAGGCAAGAAAAACCTCTACATCGTATGCCATTCTCACGGCCAGGCCCTGGACCTGCTAATCGGCGCGGGATGCGTGAAGCGGCTTGAGATTGCCTACGGCGGAACGGGCCGTTTCGCACCGACGGCAATTCGGTTCCGTAAAGCGGTCTGCGCCGGAGAAATCGAGCTGGAGGATTATTCCAATTACCATATGAGCCTTAGATTTCTTGCCGGCTCAATGGGGTTGCCCTTTATGGCCAGCAAATCGGGTCTGGAGACGGACCTGGTCAATATCGAAGGATTCTTGCCGGAGGATCGAGGTAAGGCGAAAATTCCTCGCAAGAAACTCGTGGTGATGGAGAACCCGTTCAACGGGCCGGAAGACAAAGTAATCCTCTTGCCCGCGCTCAACCCGGACGTGGCTTTGATGCATGCCCAGTATGTCGGTGAGGACGGCACTGTGCGTATAAAAGGTCTGACGTTTGCAGATCTGGAGCAGGCTCGTTCGGCCGAACATGTAATAGTGACCTGCGAAGAGATCGTGCCTCGCTCCTATATAAGGGATGATCCCGACCAAAATTCGTTGCCTCCGTTTCTAATAGACGCGGTGGTCAAAGTCCCATACGGAGCCCATCCGACTGCGACCTATATGTTTTACGATTACGATCCCGAGCACCTGAAGCTTTACAGAGAAGCAGCTTCCAATGATGAGTTGTTCAAGCGTTATCTTGACGAATGGGTCCACGGCGTGTCCACTCAAGAAGCTTACTTGGAAAAGGTGGGCGTAGCCAACCTGCTCAGGATAAAGGCGAGCCCGACATTAGGCTACGCTCCCGGACTCGACCGGCGATAGCGGAGTGAATGAAATGACCGACTACACGAATACTGAACTGAGGGCTATCAGTGCAGGGCGAATGGTGAGGGATGGCGACGTGGTATTTGCAGGTACCGGAATTTCCATATTGGCGGTTACGACGGCCAAGCGAATACACGCTCCCAAGTCGGTGATATTTTTCGAGACCGGCGGGATCGATCCTTCTCTTGATGAGCTCCCCATGGCTGTCGCGGATCCCAGAGTCATGTCCGGTACTTGTCTAAATACAGGGCTGATAGAAGCCTTTTCGATTGTGGGCCATCAACGGCTTCGGACAATTGCTTTCTTGGGGGCAGCTCAAATTGACCGTTACGGAAACCTTAATTCCACGGTCTTAGGAGATTACAAGCATCCTAAAGTAAGGTTCCCCGGCAGTGGAGGAGCCTGCGATGCAGCATCGCTCGCGTCCGCGGTGATCATATTCATGCAACACGAGAAGCGCCGTTTCGTACAAAAGCTGGACTATTTTACCAGCCCGGGTTGGCTCACGGGAGGCGATTCACGGCACAGGGCAGGGTTTGCTCGAGGCGGTCCCATTGCAGTAGTGACTAACCTGGGGGTAATGAGGTTCGATGAGACCACCAAAGCTATGTATCTCTCGGAAACCTACCCAGGGGTGACTCCCGCTCAAGTCGCTGAAAACACAGGCTTTGAAATAGACATATCGCGGTCCACCGAGATCTCGCCTCCTGACGACAATGAACTCAGAATCCTGCGAGAAGAAGTCGATCCTCAGCGGCTTTTCCTTGGCTAACGTACAGAACCGGGCGGACGAGCGGTCATGCGCAGCACTGCCGTCAAAAAGGAAGGAGATCAGATGAACGTAATTCGTTTTGACAAGGCCGAAACTTACGAGCCTGAGAAAGACTGGAAACGTATAAGTCTGTGCAGCGAAAAGGACGTGTCCGTGGAGTATTTTGTCAAGCCTCCGGAGCACGCGTCTCCTCGACACCAACATCCCAGCGCCCAGGTAACGATTGTGCTGAAGGGCAAGATGATCATTACGACCGATGACGGGTCAGAAGAGCTTAACGAAGGGGATGCAGCGTACTTACCTGCGAACGAGCCGCACGGAATAAAGAATGCATTGACCGAGCTTTCCATCGGGGTCGATATTTTTGTGCCGGGCAGGTCATTCGACTTCTGGTTGAAACGAAAATAAACATAGGGCCACGATCCCTCCCCGTGTACAACCGTGCAAAATGGATCTCAGGCCGAATTTCCTCAGAAAGCTCAGATTTCTACCCCTAAGAAGAGGGTCATCCGCTGAGCTTTTTGCAGAGTTCGGCAACCCTGGCCCCAAGTTTCCGAGCAGTGTCTGAAGCCTTGTCGTCAGGTGCTGCCACAGAAGCTGCACCGTAGTGGCCTGTTGCGGACATCGGGTCACCTACGACGATCATTCCGTAAATAAGCAGGCACTGAATTATGGATATCATCGTGGTTTCATTACCACCGGCCCAGAAACCCGAGGTTGCAAAGGCTGCCCCCACCTTATTCTCCATCTGCTTGCGGACGCCGACGAACTCGTCAAAGACTCGCTTCAAATCAGCGGCCATCACCCCGAAATAGACCGGCGAGCCTGCTATGATTCCCGCTGAATTGACAAAGTCCTCCTTGGTAACTTCCTGTGTGGATTTCATGACAACATCCACTCCGGATACCGATTTGACCCCATCGGCAACAATTTCCGCGAACTTCCGAGTG
The DNA here is from genome assembly GCA_052144015.1 of Desulfomonilaceae bacterium. GTDB lineage: Bacteria > Desulfobacterota > Desulfomonilia > Desulfomonilales > Desulfomonilaceae > DATJPW01. Next base: position 20,323 of record JBKQRG010000038.1, on the reverse strand, counting down.
TTCCCGGTTTTCGAGTAGTAAAGGACCAATACATACATGTTAATCCACCTCCAAAAGATTTTATCGACCTTGTTTCAGATCATCCCGAACCTGATTTGACTGACTGTTTGGAACCCCGATCACAACCTCGTGCAACTAATGCTCGATAAATACCATCTTTACGGCAAGAATTGATCATATTCGCGAATGCCCCATTTCTAGCACATATAACAGTTAACTTAGAATGAGTTTATACCGCATAGTTTCCAAAGATTTTCTAATCGGCAGGTCCGAAGGCGGGAAGGGAAGGGAAGGGAAGGGAAGAATGCGGGGAAACCCGCTTTTCGGAGGGGAACGGGAATGCGGGAACCGAGCAGGAAGAAAATGCGGGGAACCCGCTTTTTATGCAAAAAGCCGGATTCCCCCGCACCCCTCCGGCAAAAACTCTAATTGGCTAGCGGTAAGTCAGAAGCGATGTTGGTACTCTGCCGCAGGATGCGGGAAGGGAAAGATCCGGGAAGCCGCTTTTTGTGGTGCGCTGCGCACGGCGGGCATGCATGATGCAACATCGAATTGTATCAGTGACTCTCAGCCTCACGGTGCATAGGCGCTACGCCCAGTGGGTCGGACTTTTCCCCAAAAACTCCTGGGTGGTTTTAACTTAACCGGAGTCACAGTACTTGCATCAGCCCTTGACTCACCGCTAGCCATATAAAAGTTCTTGCCGGAAGGGTCCGGGGAATCCGGCTTCTTTCAAGAAGCGGGTTCCCCGGATTCTCTTTGGCTCCGAAAAAAGCGGATTCCGCCGCATTCTCGCCTTCTCTTCCCGCCTTCCCGCGCTCTGGCGAGCGGGTTCCCGAAATTTTCCCTCTTCCATCAAGCCCCGGCTGCTTCTGCGGAGCAAAACAAACAATCCATTGACAGGAATCTTTAAGGGGAAGTATAGTCTAATTGTTCATTATCGTGAACCCTTCACGCGACTCGCTTCAATATAAAAGCGAATATGTATGAATTGAGACATTCACGGCGGCTTAAGCCATTAAGAAGTGGAAGGGTCAATAAAGCAGCTGAGCCGCAAGTCCCAACCTGAAGAGTCGAAAGAATCCCCGGATATTGTGGATGAGGCCTTATTGGGCTGACAGGTGAGCAAACATTATCGCTCAGCACAGGGAGGGGATAGACATGAAAATCGAAGAGCAAATCGATGAGTTGATCAAGGCGGGGTGGGGGGTGGTCGAATCCGATTTTGACCCGGTTGCATTTCAGCATTGGAGGCTGAAAGCGTTCCAATGTCTTAATGCTATGTTTGGTTCAGACCATGCTTATACCAAATATTTTGAACACTTCGTTCGACAGGGTGACAAGGCGAATGTTCTCGCAGCAGGGGGTGTACTCACTGCAGCCAAAGAACAGATGTTAAGCAAGTAATTGGCCCATCCAGTCCATTTCATCACCAAACTCCGGGGCACCTTGCGCCTACCCGTCCATCATTGTCTTAATATCCTCATGCGCCTCTCCAGGGAGGCTTGATTCACTCTGTACCCAATTAGGGCTCTGTAATAATCGCAATTGATGTCAAACGGAAACTGAGTCGCAGTGAGTCATCAGTCAGAGGGCGCGGTGCATCGACGCTCAAACATGCATGATTTCAGGGGGTGTGAGACAGACGTGCCGCCACCGGCCTGCCTTGTCCGTTGTCGCACTTTCCGATGTCTTTGGCCAGGCGGCTCAGAGGGAACAAACCGTGCTCGTGTGCCTCATGGCAGTACCAGTATGGAGACCACAGATCCCTGGTTGAGTAATAATTCTGCGCGAGGCAGCTTCCCAGGCAACGGGACTTCATAAGGCAATCTCCGCAAAGGCCTTTAAATTTTTTGGGGAGTCCTTCACGGATTTCCTGGAGAAGAGCGGTATCATTCCAGATGTCTTTGAGGTTATCTTTCGCAGCATGACCGAACACGAGTTCCGTGACCGTTTCGCCGATCCCGCACAAAGCATATGTCCCGTCGCCCAGGACCCCCAGGATTCCCTTGATTCCGCACACACCGCATCCATCCCCGTCGGAACCGAAGATCTTTCCCAGAGGACGGAAAGCAGGCGGATGGCTGTGATACAGTTGGATTTGAGATCGTGGCGCAAGATCGTTTTCCACCCAGCGGCCCAGTTCCACAAGTTCTTCAATTGCCAGTGTCTCGTTATTATTGTGCATCTGTTCGCCACGGGCTGTGGGCTGCACGATATTGAATTTTACCGAGCCTGCGCCGGACGCCTCGGCAAGCCGGACCATGGATTCCATTTGATCTCTGTTACGGCGCATAACGCTCATTATGATCTGAGGTCTGAAGCCGACAGATACCAGATTCTTAATTCCTTCCAACGCTTTTTCGAAACATCCCGCTACGCCGCGGACCCATTCATGGGTTTCCGCGTCCGCCCCATCGAGGCTCACCGAAACGTGTGCGCCGTTGCATGCCTTGAGCCGCCGGGCCAGATCCCATGTGCACGCGACCCCATTTGTTTCCATGCTGAAAGAGAGGTCCCGTGACTGCACCTCAGTAAGTAACTCGTTTATGCGAGGATGAATAAGCGGCTCGCCCCCGGTGAATTTCACCGAAGATAGGCCTAGCGGCTTCGCCTGATCCAGAATAGAACGGAACAGGTCGAGATCCAGCGATGGATACTGATTCTCTTCAGTTTGAAATTTCGGAGTGATCCAGCAGTGCCGGCACCGCAGGTTACATCCGCGGGTGAGGTAAAAATATATAGTATTCAGAGGGTAAGAGCGGACCTCTTTGTCCTCTGTTTCCACGTTATCTTTGATCTCTGATTGCATGGCCACCTTGCGCTCCTCACATTTGTTTCAAAGCATTTCCCGGGGCGGCAACTCACCCCCGGATTCAAGGAACAGCCTTAGACATGCATCAGGACTGGGATGATACGCATCGTGAATGATCGTGTATGAAGTTGCCGGGCAGTTGCCGGTGCAATAACCGATGTAATCGCAGCCTTTGCAGAACTCGAATGATGATAGAGGGATTTCGTTCCTCTTCCTGAACCTGTTCAGTTCAGGATGGGTCTGCCATATCTCAGTCAGATCGTCCCGGTTAATCCGGCCGAGCGTCGTATCCGGCATCTGAGTGCAAGGGACCATGACGCCGTCAGCTCTGATGCCTATTTTTGAATTCGCTCCACCGCAGCCTGTAAGGAATCCCCGTCCTGGTATCCTTTCCTGGCCTTCTTTCCGGGCCTGCTCCATCTCGTGCCAGTCCCTTGCTTCAGCAAGCGGACCAGCCGAGGCGCTTATTGCACCGTTGTAGTATTTGGTAAGCTTCAGAAGCTCTCGCATGGCAAGGGAACGTTCCTGCGCAGTTAATTGCACCTGTTCCGCATTTTTTCTGCACAATCCGAGATGGCACGCGGAATTAGTCCCAAATCCGCCCAGTCCGAAATCCTCGATCAGCAGGCGCGCAACATTTTCCAAGTCCCGCACGTTCCCTCGATGAATGGTTACCCTCGCCGTAACGCTGACTCCATGCTTTTGAAGCATTTTCAAGCCGTTAACCGCCCGCGCGAAGTTGCCTTCCCCGCGACAGATATCATGAGTTTCAGCGGTTGAGCCATCTATCGACACTTGGACATTGTTGCACCGCCGCGTCGATGAGATGAATTCAGCCATTTCGTCAGTGACCAGCGTCCCATTCGATAGGATGGAAAACCTCATGCCATTTCGGATAATCCCGTGGACGAGTTCCTTGAAATCCGGTCTCATAAACGGTTCGCCGCCCTGAAGACATACTTCCATAACTGCGCAGCGTCCAAGTTCGTCGAAAAACTCGAGCCACTCTCCAGTCTGTAAATCCTCCTCCACATCTCCGCCACTGGTGAAATGACTGCAGTATTTACAACGGAGATTGCATTTGCCGGTTATGAGCACATCCACACTTCTCGGAGTTCTCATGATTGCCATGGCAGGACCTGCCTTCCTTTACGAATTCGCGTTCAGAGCGAAACATATTTTATCCAACGGCGATATTAATTGATACTTCCGATTATACCTGTTTTGACTCTATAAAGCTTACCTCTGGTGTATGTCCTCAATTGATTTGATCGATGAATCTATTGATGGATAGAAATTATGTTGCGAAAACGTTTCGTGGCTCAGTTAATGCAGCCCGATTGTGACTGTAGCACGGAGTCCGGACAGCGCCAAGGCCTAATTCGTTCGAGGTCAGGATCGTCCGCATGCGCTGGGCATTTCGATTCGTCAGGGGAGGACCTCGCCTCATAAGTCTTAATCCGGCTATGACAAGGGTAAACAAGGCGCAGACAGCATTCTTCGTGTAGGTGTGTCAGTCTATCCGACGAACGAGCCATAGAGCGATGGTGGTTAATGCCGTTGCCGTATGTGTTTCGACAAAATGGTATCTTGTTGCAAATCTACGTACATAAATGTATGAAAAACGATGATAGGTCACCCCCATGTCGGTTACCTTCCTCATACCAAATGGCTTCTAACGCGGGATAGCCGGTCTGAAAAACCGTGTGGTACGGTCCTTGCTCCAAGCCTCCATAGACTCCTCGGTGAACAAAGGTTCCCAAGGGGGAGCGTTCTATATCGGAACAACGGAGCAGTGATTGTGCGCCAACAGTACAGAATTTCCGACGTCAGGTGCACCCGCGTATAAGTTCCCCGGGCGTTTTCCCGTCGAGACCGATTTCCCTGGTGAGTCTGAACAATCAAGTCTCGGACTGGAGGTAAGGCATGCATCGAATCTGTGACATAGGCAGGCCGCTTTTGGTGGCGTGTTTGATAGCGGCGCTCGGTTGTGGTCTGCTACTGGCAAAGGGCAACGCTTGGGCTCAAGAAGAGGTCAAGGTTGGTGTTCTGCATTCCCTGACGGGAACCATGGCAATATCCGAAACATCACTCAAGGACGCGGTTTTGATGGCAGTTGAAGAGATTAACGCCAAGGGCGGCGTCCTGGGCAAGAAGATCAAGACGGTCGTTGTCGATCCGGCATCCAACTGGGACCTTTTCGCGGAGAAAGCAAAGGAACTGATACTCAAGGACAAAGTCGCCGTGGTGTTCGGCTGCTGGACTTCCGTGAGCCGCAAGTCCGTCCTGCCGGTCTTCGAGGCCAACAAAGGTCTGCTCTTCTATCCGGTGCAATACGAGGGAGAGGAGCAAAGTCCGAATATCTTCTACACCGGAGCAACGCCGAACCAGCAATTGATTCCGGCAGCCGAGTATATGATGAGTTCGGAAGGAGGATCCAAGAAGAAGTTTTATCTTCTGGGCACCGATTACGTCTTTCCGCGGACTGCAAACAAGATCCTCAAAGCGTTTCTCCTCGCCAAAGGTGTTCCCGAGAAGAACATAATCGAGGAATATACGCCGTTTGGCCACGCTGATTACCAGACCATAGTCGGCAAGATCAAGAAATTCTCGGAAGACGGTGATGCATGTGTGCTCTCGACGATCAATGGCGATTCCAATGTTCCTTTCTATAAGGAATTCGCCAACCAGAAACTGACCTCGGATAAATGCCCTATCATGGCCTTCTCGGTGGCTGAAGATGAATTGCGGTCTATGGATACCGAGTTTCTCGTCGGGCACCTTGCCGCCTGGAACTACTACCAGAGCCTCGATTTGCCGGAAAACAAGGTGTTCGTTAAGAATTTCAAAGAGTATTGCAAGAAGAACAATCTGCCGGGTGGTGAAAAAAGGGTCACTGACGACCCCATCGAGGCGGCCTACTTCGGAGTATACGTGTGGAAAGCGGCTGTTGAGAAGTGCAAGTCGTTTGACGGTGACAAGGTCACCAAAGCCGTACTGGGTCTGAAATTCGATGCCCCGGGCGGTCCCAAGCAGATGGACGAGGTGAACCATCACACGTTCAAGCCTGTGTTCATAGGAGAAATCCGGGCTGATGGCCAATTCGACGTGATTTCCAAGTCCAAGGGACTTGTCAAACCGGAAGCATTCAGCAGCTATCTAAAGAAATAAACGCTCCTGCAGGTTAAGAGTGACCCGAGTTCAATATCGAGGTCAAACAGTATGCTCGGGTCACTTTTTGCAACCATGGCATATCATGAAAACGGTAAGACTTTTTTCGATTCCTTTCATTCTCTTGCTTTTGTGCGCAGTCCTCCCGACCGGATCGTCCGCGGACGGAATTTCTCTCGTGCAGACTGTGCTGGAGCTTCCGAAGGCGGATAAGGCCCAACGAGAGCAGATCTATGAGCGACTACAAAAGGGAGGAGATGCGCGACTCGTTCCTATACTCGAGGCATATCAGGCCGGATTGCTTGAGAACCGCGATGGGACGCTGGTCATTTACGGGGCACGGGTGCAGGGCAAGGATCAACAGAGGCTATACCCTCTTGTTGACGCTCTCACAGCGCAGCCAGTGCTGGATGAAAAGGGAAACCAGGTGTTCTCTGAGGATCTCGGTAGCATGATGCACGCGGACCGCCAGGATCGCAAAATCATCGCCTCGCTCATCAAAGGGCTTTCGCTCCGACATTCGGATCCGGAAAAGAGAATGGCAGCGATTGTGACGGCGGGCGAGAAGGGCGACGCTGCAATGCTCTCTGCCATGAAACAGCAGCTTACAGAAGGCCCGAACGGCAAGTTCGCCAAGGCCCTTCAGGAGTCCATCGCTCGCATCGAAATTGCTCAAGGGGACAAAGAACAAAAAATCCGTGCTGCAGGGATGCTCGCCCAGAGTGGTTCCTCCCGAGCCGCTGCGGCTCTAAGTAAAGCGCGAGAGAACGCAGGGGATGACGCTGAACTGAAGGCCGCAGTGGAGGGCGCTTTGCAACAGGTGGAACGCAATCAGTGGATTGTCAAGTTTGCGCAGAACTTGTTCTCCGGGCTGTCCTTGGGTTCCATTCTCATTCTGATGGCACTGGGCCTGGCGGTGATCTTTGGCCTGATGGGTGTCATAAACATGGCTCACGGCGAATTCATGATGCTGGGAGCCTTCACCGCGTACGTGGTGTGTGAGCTGTTCAAGAGATTCGTGCCGGCCGCAGCATTCAACTATTACTTCGTATGTGCTGTTCCTGCGGCATTCACGGTCACGGCTTTGGCCGGATTGGCGTGCGAATGGGCCATTATAAGGCACCTTTACGGTCGGCCCCTGGAGACACTCCTGGCAACGTGGGGACTCAGCCTGGTGTTGATACAATTAGTACGTGTGTTATTTGGAGACACCCTTGCATTGACGCCTCCCGATTGGTTCAAGGGGAGCTGGGAATTGGCCGAGGATCTGGTTTTACCGTTGAATCGGGTCTTCATCATTGTGTTCAGTGCGTGTTGCACGCTCCTGTTCTATCTTGTGATTCGTGGAACCAAACTCGGCCTGCTGTTGCGGGCGACCGTGCAAGACCGTGATACCGCGTCCAGCTTCGGTGTGCCGACACGTCGAGTGGATGGTTTGACCTTTGCACTTGGCACGGGCCTGGCAGGACTGGCTGGTTGTGTAATCCCGCTGTACGACAAGATCAATCCGGGCATGGGACAAGGATACGTGGTTGACAGCTTTATGGTGGTGGTGCTCGGAGGGCTGGGCGAACTGGTCGGAGTAATCATAGGAGGGGTAAGCTTGGGATTTCTGACCAAGTTCGTTGAGCCCTTTCTACAAGCGATCTATGGCAAGGCTGTGGTTCTGGCCATGATCATACTGTTTCTTCAATGGCGACCCGCGGGCCTGTTTCCCTCGAAGGCGAGATTGGACGACTAGGGGAGTGTGCGGACATGCAGATTAATGGACAGATAGATGACGAGTCCTTGGATCGATTTCGAAAACGCATGATTCTTGCTGTCTTGTGCTTTCTATTCGTGGCTGTTCCGGTGCTCAACCTGCTGGGCGTGGTGGACAATACCCACGTCAACAAGCTTGGCCGATATCTATGTTTCGCCATTGTGGCGCTTGGCATTGATTTGCTGTGGGGTTACACGGGGTTGCTTGGTCTATGCCAGGCCTTTTTCTTTTGCCTCGGTGGGTACGCCATGGCAATGCATCTGAGCCTTCCCGACGGAGGGGGAAACGTCCGCCCCGAGTATCACAACATTCCACAGTTCTTTTTCTTTAACAATGTGGATAGCTTGCCCAACTGGTGGGCGCCTTTTGCATCGCTGCCGTTTACGTTGATTGCAGCGCTGGCAATTCCAGCATTCTTGTCTCTAGTGCTGGGTTTCACCGTTTTTCGCAGTCGGGTGAGAGGAGTCTATTTTGCGATCATAACCCAGGCCGTAGCCTGGGGAGCGTTTCTTCTGTTTTGCAGGAATGAGATGCTTCTGGGCGGCACGAACGGGCTTACGAACTTCAACCCGGCCCTGAATAGAAACCAGGGATGGGTGCTCTGCCTTTATCTTCTCACTGTCGCTGTCTTGACCGGCCTATTTCTGGTAGCCCGGTGGATAACGAAAAGTAGGCTGGGACGCTTGCTTGTAGCTGCCCGTGACAAGGAGATGCTGTTGAACTTTCTGGCGTACAGGCCGGAATCGATAAAACTGTTTGCCTTCGTGGCGGCCGCTCTTTTCGCTGCCGTGGGAGGCATGCTCTATGTGCCGCAAAACGGGATCATCACTCCTAACATTATGCGTGTGGAAGACTCGATCTGGATGATCATCTGGGTGGCGCTGGGCGGTCGCGGCTACCTCTGGGGAGCGGCAGTGGGCGCACTGGTCGTGAACTACGGCTATTCGGTGATGACATCTGATATGCCTCGTGCCTGGCCTTTCTTTGAAGGCGGCATGTTTCTCGCTGTAGTGATGCTCTTTCCAGCGGGGCTGGTAGGGTTGTGGCAACAATTCGAGCGTGACATTCTGGGCGGTGCGCGCGTTCCATGGGTTCTAGCCGGACCGGCGCTGGGATTGCTCGGGCTAATTGCGTATCGGTGCGGCTGGATGTGGTGGGTTCCAGACTATGGGTGGTGGGCGTTAGGCGGGTTGGCGACGGCTCTCATGCTTGCCTCCCGGAGTCTTGTGATAGCTGCTGTTTCATCCATTGCCCTTTTCTTCGTCTCCGAGGCCCTTGGCCTGGTCCCGGAGTCTCTCCAAACCCTGTGGTTCGGGTTGTCGGCCAAGTACTGTCTGCTGTTCGCCGTACTTGGAGGCGCGGCTCTGGTGGCTCGCTTACGGCTCGTGCCGGCCTACGTTCGGAGGATTCAATGGGCGTGAAGCTTGACGTCGATCGGATTGTCCCTACGGATAAGGTGGGGTCATATCACGTGTTCCTGGATGGAGTCACCGTGGAGTTCGACGGGTTTAAGGCCCTCGACGTAGACGAATTCGGGGTCTACTACAATGAGCTTCGAGCCATCATAGGGCCCAATGGTGCGGGCAAAACCACACTGTGCGACGTCATCAGCGGTCGCACCGCTCTAACCGCCGGCCGGGTATACATTGACCACACGGATATCAAACAAGCCAGCGACGTGGACATCGCTACCATGCGTGTGGGGAGAAAATTCCAGACGCCCACCGTGTTCGACAGTCTCACCGTATTCGAAAACATGGACCTGGCATTACCCCGGACCAAATCCGCGCTCGGCAACCTGTGGCATCGACAGACCTCTGAAGAGAAAGACAAAATTCTCAGTATTCTTGAAGACGTGAACCTTAAGGAGCACATCGATACTCCCGCAAAGTACCTCAGCCACGGAGAGCGCCAATGGGTAGCTTTGAGCATGCTTATCGCTGCGGAACCGAAGTTGTTGCTAGTGGATGAGCCGGCCGCGGGACTCACGGACAAAGAGACGGAATTAACGGCCGAGCTTCTGCTTAGATTGAAAGGCGAACGGACCATCATCGTGATCGAACACGACATGGAATTCGTTGGTATGCTCGATTCGCTGGTCACCGTGATGAATGAAGGAAAAATCCTCGCCCACGGCAGATTGGCGGAATTGAGAGAGAACGAGGGAGTGGTAAAAGCCTACCTGGGAAGATGAGGAGCCATGCTTAAACTTGACCGAATATCTTTTTCATACGGCGAGGTAAGAACCCTCAATGATGTCAGCATGACCGCTGAACCGAAGAGGGTAACATGTATCATGGGCCGCAACGGAGTGGGAAAGACGACCCTCATGAAGAACATCATGGGGATACTGCGTTTCCATTCAGGCAGAATGTTCCTGAACGGTCAAGACGCGAGTCAGCTTCCTGCGAATCTTCGTGCCAAGGCGGGAGTCGCTCTGGTTCCCCAGGGTAGACACATTTTCCCGAAGCTGACCGTGGAGGAGAACTTGCGGGTCGCTCTTGAAGCGCGGACTGATGCCCGAAAGAGCATCCCAGAGGAGGTCTACGAGCTATTTCCTGTCATCAAGAGCATGGGCAAACGCAAAGGTGGGGACCTCTCCGGGGGACAGCAACAGCAGTTGGCCATAGCTCGCGCTCTAGTTGGGGATCCGAAGGTCTTGCTCCTTGATGAGCCCACCGAAGGTATTCAGCCCAACATCATCGAGAAAATTGGACAAGTACTCAAGACGCTGGTGCAAGAGAAAGACATGGCCGTGGTTATCGTGGAACAGTACTTGGATTTCGTGAGGGAATTCGGTCATTCTTTTTACATTATGAATCGCGGTGCGGTAGTCGCCGAGGGCCCGACAGATGAACTCGATGACAACCTTGTCGCCAGATACCTCAACGTATGATCGCATCACAGCACGCGGAACAGGACGTTTCTTGCGAGGAACCGGGTTGGAGCCGTATCGAGGTGGTTCAGACCGGCGGAGTATCCCGGATGGTTGTGAATCAAAGCCTGGGTCCATTGTGTATTCACAATCCGAGGGTCCCAGGGTCGAGCTGCCATGCTCTCCTCGCGAACCATGGCGGCGGCCTGGTGGATGGGGACGCTGTTTCGCTGGAAATCCTGTGCAGGGAAGGGGCCCGACTGATCTTAAGCTCCGTGGGCAGTCTGCAGGTCTACGGCAGCCCGGTGCAAGGAGTGCTTCAGAGAGTTCGCGCAATTGCGGAGCCCAAGGCCCTGGCCGTGGTGATTCCCGATCCGGTGGTGCTGCATTCCGGAGCCGTATACAAACAGAAGCAGGAATGGCACGTGGCCCCGGACGCTGATTTGCTCATCGCGGAACTGATGGTGGGAGGACGACTGGAAACCGGTGAACGGTTCACTTTCAACGAATACGCAGCGGAAATCTCAATATATGTGGCCGAGGAACTCGTGGTTTTCGACAGCTTTGCCTTTCGACCGTTGACTTTCAATTACACGGATCCTGCATTTTTCGCAGGGCGGTCCTGTTTCCTTTGCACGTACATGGTAGGCCCAAGATGGGTACCTCTCGCGGATCGGCTCACACAACTCTTGGACTCTTCGAAATCGTCGATGAGCGCATCGGTTCTGGCAGCTATACATCCACTGGAAAGAAATGGCTATATCCTCCGTGCGGTGGCCGACAGACCGAGAGACCTGGCCGAGTTCCTTGACTGCACGTGCGATTTCGTCGAGGACACGGAATTTCTGGGATTTAATCCTCGGAAAAGAAAATATTAATTGGAGTGCACGCACTATGCGACTGTCACCAAGAGAAGTGGAAAAGCTCATTCTCCACAATGCCGGGTTCCTGGCCCAAAAGCGCTATGCACGTGGAATCAAGCTCAATTATGTTGAAGCCGTCTCACTCATTGCGTCGCAACTCCAGGAATTCATTCGAGAAGCTTACACAGTATCCGCCCTGATGAACCTGGGTAAACAGATCTTGGGCATCTCGGATGTGATGCCCAATGTTCCGGAAATGGTTCACGAGGTGCAAGTTGAAGGGACCTTTCCGGATGGAACCAAGCTGGTCACTGTCCACGATCCGATTTGCCGGGAGTCTGGGGAAGAGTATCTGGCCCTGTACGGGAGCGGATTGATGCGGATCGTCTCGTCCCGAGCTCCGGACAATTCCACGGAGTACAAGCCGGGAGAAATCATTTGCGCTGCTGGTGAGATTCTTCTGAACGAGGGGCGCAAAACGGTGACGCTTGAGGTTGTCAACCGGGGAGACCGGCCCATTCAGGTCGGGTCCCATTACCCGTTTTTCGAGGCCAATCCGGCTCTCGATTTCGATCGTGCCAAAACCTTCGGCTTTAGGCTGAATGTCCCGTCCGGCGCGGCTGTGCGCTTCGAACCGGGGGAATCCAAGATTGTTGAACTCGTCGAAATCGGAGGTCAAAAAAAGGTGTACGGCGCTCATGGATTGATCTCGGGAGATGTCTCGGACTCAAACAAAATAGCGGCCCTCGCTCGAGCCAGGGAAAGGGGCTTTTCAGGAGCGGATCATGAGTAGAAAATTGACGCGAACAGCGTACGCCGAGATTTACGGCCCCACCACAGGGGATCGTCTTCGGCTGGCAGACACTGCCCTCATAGTGGAAGTCGAAAAAGATTACACCGTATATGGCGACGAATGCAAATTTGGAGGCGGTAAGGTCCTTCGAGACGGAATGGGGCAAGCTGTCGGAGTTCCGGAAGCAGAGGCGCTCGATACGGTCATAACCAATGCTCTCGTCATCGACTACACCGGCATATACAAGGCTGATGTAGGCTTGAAAGACGGCCTGATCGCAGGCATCGGCAAGGCAGGCAATCCTCATGTCATGGACGGAGTCGCTCCCACAATGATTGTGGGAGCGACCACGGAAGTCATCGCTGGGGAAGGGCTTATTCTAACTGCAGGCGGAATCGACTCTCACATTCACTTCATCTGTCCTCAGCAGATCCATGAGGCGCTCGCTTCGGGTGTGACCACGATGATAGGGGGCGGCACCGGTCCGGCCACAGGAACCAACGCGACCACGTGTACCCCGGGCGGGTTCAATATAGAGATGATGCTGAGAGCCACAGACGCGTTTCCCATGAATTTCGGGTTCCTCGGGAAGGGTAATTCATCAGCGAGAGAAGGGCTTGTAGAGCAGATCCTTGCGGGCGCAATGGGTTTGAAGCTCCATGAAGACTGGGGAACGACCCCTGCGGCTATCGACACCTGCCTTTCATTGGCCGACGATTATGATGTTCAGGTCGCCATACACACGGATACGCTCAATGAGTCCGGTTTCGTAGAACAGACCATAGAAGCATTCAAGGGCAGAACAATTCACACCTTCCACACCGAGGGAGCGGGAGGAGGGCACGCGCCGGACATCATTCGGCTCTGTGGCGTCTCCAATTGCTTGCCCAGTTCGACCAACCCTACTCGCCCATTGACCGTGAACACACTTGATGAGCATCTGGACATGCTGATGGTGTGTCACCATCTGGACAAAAACATTCCCGAAGATGTGGCGTTCGCGGAAAGTCGAATCCGGGGAGAGACCATAGCGGCTGAGGATATTCTCCATGATATGGGGGCTATCTCGATGATGTCTTCGGATTCGCAGGCAATGGGCAGGGTAGGCGAAGTGATTACCCGGACCTGGCAAACAGCGCATAAAATGAAAACTCAACGAGGTCCTCTGTCGCAGGACCCTTTGAGCCATGACAATTTCAGGGTGAAGCGATATATCGCCAAGTACACGATCAATCCGGCTGTGGCAGCGGGCATTTTGTCCCATGTCGGTTCCGTGGAAAAAGGAAAACTCGCGGATCTTGTTTTGTGGAAGCCGGCTTTTTTTGGCGTAAAGCCTGAGATGACACTAAAAGCGGGCGTCATCGTGCAAGCTCAGATGGGAGATCCGAATGCATCGATACCGACTCCCCAACCTTATTTTTCCAGGCCGATGTTCGGGGCATTCGGTTCGTCTCCTGCAAACCACTCACTTGCCTTTGTCTCTGCAGCCTCAGTGGAACGTGTCAGGGCGCAGTATGGTCTCATGAGGCGAGTGGTGGGCGTGGCGAATTGTCGGAGCCTGGCCAAGAAAGATATGGCGCTTAACGATTCCAATCCAGTGATAGAAGTTGACCCGGAAACCTACAGCGTGTTTGCTGACGGAGTGCATCTGCGCTGCGAGCCGGCAACGAAGCTGGCGCTGGCTCAACGGTATTTTCTATTCTAACAACCGGATTACGACAAAAATGATTGATTTGCGCTTGCTCCAAATGACCGACTCGGCTTTTCCACTCGGAGGATTTGCATTCTCATCGGGACTGGAAAGCGCTGCGAAACTCGGATTGATCGTAGATCTTGCTACCTTCCGGAAGTACTTGAAGAATTATTTGCACCAGACTGCTTGCAGCGAAATACCGTTTGTCAGAAGCGCGTTCGAGCTGACCTGCGTGGGATATCAGGACCTGGAACCTTTGTACAAGAGGTTCAACGCATTTGTCACAATCCCCACCATGCGGCAGGGGAGCATAACGCAGGGACGAAGTCTTCTTATGGCTTTTCGGACAGGATATCCTGATGTCTTCATCACTGATTTCTCGATCTGGCTGGAACAAAGGAAAATAGCGCCACACTTTGTTCCTACCTTCGGAGTATGCACGAAACTCGCACGTCTTTCGATCGATGACGCTCTGTCCGGTTATTGCTACATGGCATTGAGAGACCAGATCAACGCGGCAGTGCGCCTCGGCCTGCTGGGACCTCACGAAGGACAACGGTTCCTGTGGAAACTGCTTGACGAGGTGCCGGAAATCCTCTCATCCACCACGGACCTTCAGTATTATCAGGCGGTCAGGACATGCGTCAGCCTGGACATTGCTCAGGCACACCATTCCAGGCTTTATTCCAGGCTGTTCCGAAGCTAGGCGCATAGTTCATGTAAAGGAGATCCATGGAATACAAGACAGTGGGTAATGGCCTCCATCGACACGATCATGAAGACGGGCAACACCTCCATTATCATGATGGGATACCCCATGTTCATTCACGAATGATGGGTCCGGGAGAGTTCGCGATCAGGGAACTTATCTCAGCTTCGCGACGCTTCTCCGAAAGAGCATTTACCGTCGGGATAGGCGGTCCGGTCGGGAGTGGAAAGACCGCACTACTGCATGCACTCTGCTCGGACCTTCGGGACGATTACAGTTTGGGGGTTGTCACAAACGACATTTTCACCCGGGAAGACGCGGAATTCCTCACCAGGCATAACGCCCTGGAACCTGAACGAATCTTAGCAGTTGAAACCGGGGGATGTCCACATGCTGCCATCAGAGATGATATCAGCATGAACTTGGCGGCTCTCGAGGATCTCATGGTTCGTTATAACGGCAATATGGACATGTTGTTCCTGGAAAGCGGAGGAGATAATCTTGCCGCGCATTTCAGCAGGGAGTTGGTGGATTATTCTGTTTACGTCATCGATGTCGCGGGTGGAGATAAGATCCCGCGAAAGGGAGGTCCAGGCATCACCCAGTCCGATCTGCTCGTCATCAACAAGATCGACCTTGCCGGGATGGTCGGCGCGGATTTGGATGTCATGGCGAGAGACGCGGCAAAAATGCGGGGAGAAGGCAAGACCCTATTCACCTGTATCAAAGACCGCCGCGGACTATCTGAGGTCGTCGATACAATTCTCGCAGCAAAGCGCTCAATAACCGCTAACTGTTTCATGTCTCCCGTATGCGCCCCCCGAATTCGAATGCGCGATTAAACAGGGAAGTTGTTATGAAATGTAGAAAGTAGAGGCATCACATCAGCTTTGGTCCTTCATGAATTATTCTTTGAATCTATACCCGACTCCTCTTACAGTTTGGATATAGGCGCCTGATTCCCCGAGCTTCTTCCTCAATCCGACGATTTGAACATCTACGGAACGATCGGTCACGGGGTAATCGTCACCTCTAATTGAACTAATTATCTGATCCCTGGTAAAAACCCAGCCTGGTCGCCGAGCCAAGAAATAGAGAATCTTGAACTCACTCGCGCTAAGCACTGTGGATTCGCCATTGACCAAAACCTCGTGACGAGCGGAATCTATAACCAGGTCATGTACTTTGAAAATTCGCGTGTCCTCAGGCTCTTCATATTTTTTTCTGCGAAGAACTGCTTTAACGCGCGCGACTAAAACCCTTGGGCTAAACGGTTTCGTAATATAGTCATCGGATCCGAGTTCAAGCCCGGTGATTATATCGGTATCTTCGGTTTTGGCTGTGACCATCACTATGGGAATCTGGTTTGTATCCGCCCTTTTTCTTAATTCCCTGTAGATATCTAACCCATCGAGGCCCGGTAGCATCAGATCGAGCAAAATCAGATCAGGTTGTTCTTGCCGAGCCTTAACAAGAGCGGCTTCCCCGGAAGCGGCAGTTATCACATGATAACCTTCCTTCAGGAGATTGAATCTAATGAGTTCGAGAATGTCTTCCTCGTCATCCACCACTAGAATTTGTTCTTTGGCCATACTGTTTCGATGCTGCAAAGCATTAGAATGCGACGGCCTTGCTGAGAAAAGTGTTGCAGTTAGTCCTCAATAATGCTCTTGAACCGGAATAATCAAAATTCAAGCAATCTTACGGTACTAAGCCCATGCTGCACCGCTATGAATCATTTGGTAGATTCCGAAACGATTATTGTTAAGGACTATTGACCTAATGTTAGCGCAACGTGAGAAAATGGTTACAAGTTCGCCAACGGCATTCGTGTTTACCGCTTGTACCGCACGAGACCGTGAGGAAGATCCGCTTCAAAAATAGAAAATTGTTAACTCTTAAGAAGCTGAGGATTATTTGTCAGTGCCTTCAGCGAATCACTGTAACCTTGTTCTATCCACCTCTCAATAGCTTGCCTGGTGAATCGGAACGTGGCCACCGGAAAACGGCCAAGAGGCTTTTCCGGGGCTATAGACGTGATTGCGCATCCAGGATAAGCACTATCACTAATAGGAACCATCGGCCGAGTACTGACGGCGATTACATTCCGGATACCATGTGCATAAAGAGGCATGATTGGAAGCCATTGGCCTATTGCGCCATCGTAGTATCGCCGCCCCTTTATCTCGATTTGCGAGAAAAGAAACGGGATCGCCATGGATGCCGCCAAAATTCGCCAGGCATCCTCTTCGCTCTGGTCCTGTAGTCTGAACCATTCTAGTGGATTAGACACGTACGATTGGGACCGCGCAGTAATGAAAAGTGGTGCAGGCTGTTTCAGGAGGCCTGCCATGTCTAGATATCGGCTCAGCAAAGGCTTGAATGCAGAAATGTCTATTACACCTTTTCTCCGCAAGTAGCCCAAAGCTCCGTATCGCGAGCCGGACTTCAGCAGAAGCGCAGCCCTCGCCAGTCCTCTGATGATCCCGACCTGCGGGAGCCCCACCAATAGCAATCCGAGGTCCTGCGCCGCAAAGCCGATCAGTCGTCCCAGTCTCGCGTAATCCGGGCGTAAGATAGCGCTGCCCGCAATCTCGCGCCATAATTCATACGCTGCATTCCAATCGCCCTGGCAAATCAGGGCCCCGTTCAGCGCTCCAATGGAACTTCCGGAGACCGATTCGAAGGTCAACTCCTTTTCCAGAAAAGCCTTCCAACATCCCAGCTGGTATGCGCCCTTCGCTCCGCCAGCAGAGAGCGCCAGCCCGAGTTTACGATTCTTGATATGTTTCTTCGAACCCGAATGTGTCACAGGTTGCCTGCTCAAATGGGACGCTCGGCTCAGAATTTAGAAAACAGGTTGTCGTGAGATCACCCCACCCAGGCGGATTTGCCATAAATGAACGTTGTTCAAGTCTTGAACTTAACACGCGGCGACTCCTGTGCAAAGGGAATGACTTCAACGTAGCCCGGTAGCTGAATACGGGATCTAATTATTCCCAAGCCTAACCCGCTTGGGGAAAAATTCAGGGGAGCTGAAACCGGGACACCCGATGAGTTGCCGAAAAGTAAATTGGAAAAAAATCAGGAACGCTTTGATTTAACAAAAGGCTAACCTAACCTTAACAAAAATATTATAATATTCAAATCACTAGGAGAGTGAAAATTAACGCAAGGGAAGGAAGGGCAAAATGGCTATTTTAGATTTCAAACCCAAAGGAGACATATGGACCGGGGTAGCTATCGGCCTTGGATTGCTGTTAGCGCCCGTGGTAATTCCTGTGATCGTGACCGCGGCTCGGCCGTTAGCCAAGACAGCTTTGAAATACGGCTATATGGCTTATGAAAGAAGCAGAGAAATGATCGCTGAAGCTGCAGAGGCTGTCGAAGATCTGGCTGCAGAAGCGAAGGCGGAAGTGGAATCCGAACTGACGTCGACAAAAGCATAAGTGTAAATTATTAGCGGCGCAAAGAGAGGGCAAATGATTCCCGAAGCTCATGTGTCCCATCGCATGACAAGAAGACTTAGGATCAAGATACCCTCCAAGAAGGGGGATATTTCTTATTTCTCCAATTTACGTGAACAGGTCTCAAAATGGCCGGACGTAGAAGAAATCACGGTAAATCCCCAGATCGGGAGCGCGCTGATTGTTTACACAGGCAAAACTACTGATGTCTTGCAATTAGCCCGGGAAAATGAACTGTTTCGGTTAAAGAAGGTTGGGCGCTCACGCACAACATTATTTGAAAGTGCTGCCCACACTTTTAGAACCTATAACACTAACCTTAAGCAGATTTCCGGCGGCGAAGTGGATATTCCGACATTGGTATTTCTGAGCTTACTAATTTCCGGAATTTGGCAGATTGCCAGAGGAAGCGTAGCGATGCCTGCTTGGTACACTGCGTTCTACTACGCGCTTGGAATATTTACGCGTGCTCAGGTCGACGAGTTGGATGAAGGGGGAGAATTGTTGGAGGAGTTCGGCGACGCAGACGGGGATTGAGCCGTACCGCAATTCCCATGTTGGTCAAACCAGTTCAGTTGAAATCAATATACGCGACGGTCGGTCAGAGTCGGGCTTGGGACGATTGTCTCAACGCCGAAGTCTGATCTCTCGCCCAGAGGTTAAGCTAGTTTGGTAAAGGTAATACACGATGCTGTCCGCGGTAGGGTCAGATACAAGATTAAAGGCCTTTATCGGTCGACGGCGCTTAAGTACCGTCTCGAAATGCTGCTATCCACGACTTCTGAAATCAGCCACGTTTCGGTCAATATTCTCACAGGAAACATACTCATCATCTTTGATCCGGAATGCAATGTTCGCAAGATTTCGTCAGACGTAGAACAAATCGCAATTGCTTGCATACGAGAACTGAGGAACGGCTCTGAGTCTCTTCAGCAGGAAGTTCCCAGGTCCGCAGCCGAGCTAAAGTTTGCTCGTGGTAAAACAAATCTGCCGCTTGATGCTGCGGGAATTCATAAACCCAAACGCTGGCATACGTTGGACGTGAAATCGGTGGTGGCGTCGCTGAATTCCTCCGTAAAGAAAGGGCTGTCTGCCGAAGCGGCAAGAAATAATCGTGAGAAGTACGGCCTAAATCTGGTCCCTGAGCCGGCTTCTCGATCACAGCTGGATATCTTTATCGATCAATTTAATTCTTTCCCGGTTGCGCTATTGGGAGCAGCTGCCGGCCTCTCAATCGTTACAGGGGGCTTTCTGGATGCGGCGGTAATTTTGGCTGTGGTAGGTATTAACGCCGTAATCGGGTTTGTTACAGAGAACGATTCCGAAAAAACTATAAGTTCACTCAAGAAGCTGATCCGTCCGTATGCCCAGATACGACGGGAGGGACGGTTGGCAGAAATCTCAGCCGACCAGGTCTTGGTTGGGGATATCCTACTTCTTAAGCCTGGAAGTTATGTGGCCGCGGATGCGAGGATTGTCGAGTCCAATCATTTAACCGTTGACGAGTCGGTTCTCACCGGCGAAAGCATGCCTGTATCGAAAATCTCTACACCGCTGCAGGCTGCCAAGGTTCCTCTCGGCGATCGGGTCAATATGATTTATTCAGGCACCCTGATCACCGGAGGCCAGGGAGTGGCTGTTGTCGTGGCCACAGGCAGATCGTCGGAGATGGGCAAAATCCAGAGCCTGGTTGCCGAGGCTGAAGCCCCCGAAACCCCTATCGAAAAGCAGCTCACGACGATAGGCAATCAACTCGTTTGGATCTCCAGTGCCGTGTGCGGATTGGTTTTCTTGTTGGGCCTGATGCGAGGCAACGGCTTCATTCAGGTGCTTAAGACGTCTATTTCTCTGGCGGTTGCGGCGGTGCCGGAAGGCCTCCCGGCTGTTGCAGCAACCACCCTGGCGCTCGGAATCAAAAGTATGAAGCGTCACAAGGTCCTGATAAGGAATCTCGACGCTGTCTGTACTCTCGGTTCTGTGCAGACGATCTGTTTCGATAAGACCGGTACAATTACATACAATAAGATGTCGGTTCTGAGGATCTACTCCGGTATGCGCCACATACAGGACCCCGGCTTCACCTCGTTGCCGTCGTCGTCGATGACGACGGTGCGGTGATCGATCGTTACCCGCGGGCCGCCGCTATGCGGTGCATCCTTGGCGACGATGCTGGTG
>JBKQRG010000037.1:0-26107 GCA_052144015.1 Desulfomonilaceae bacterium | reverse complement strand
CGGCGATTTATCGCCGGGAAAGCGTGAAATTCAAAATTCGAGTCCCATTAGGGACGACTGATCTATTAACGCCGGCCATAGCTCCTTCAGCCGTCCCTCTGGGACTGAACGACCTTTACTGGAGCCGTATTCTTTACCCGGCGATGAATCACCGGGCTACTTTCAGAAGTTCCTACGGAACCATAACTGCCCTTAGGTTAGCGCTTATGGGGGGTGCGGGGGAATCGGCTTTTTGCACAAAAAGCGGGTTCCCCCGCATCTTTTCTTCCCTTTCTTTGCTTCCCTCTCCCGCAGGAATCCTAGCCTTTCACAACTCCCATTGGATGAATCCTGGCTACCTTACGAGCCAGGCCTGCTCTTTGAACTACATCCACCACCAGGCTTACGTCTTTATAGGCTTCCGGCACTTCCTCACGGAGGGTCTTTCGTCCAACCCATCTGGGATAGACTTGATGGTCCTGCAATTCTCTCTCAATAGATCTCCCTTTGGTCCTTCGAAGCGCCTCATGACGGGAAAGCAGACGACCTGCCCCATGACAGGCGGAACCGAAGGCTTGTTCCATGGAACCAGCCTCACCGGCTAAGACATAAGAAGCTCTTCCCATATCACCGGGAATTAATACCGGCTGACCTGTGTGACGAAACTCGATCGGAAGCGCGGGATGATGCGCGGGAAAAGCTCGTGTTGCTCCTTTGCGGTGAACACAAACTTTTCTTTGGCTGCCATTGATTAAATGTGTTTCTGTTTTGGCAATATTATGGCAGACATCGTAAAGGAGGCGGAATTTCAGTTCCCGAGGCGAAATTCCAAGCGCTTCTTCCCATGTTGTGGCCGCGACATGCATTAATATCTGGCGATTAGCAAACGCGAAATTCGCCGCTGCCGCCATGGCCGCGAGATACTCTCTGGCCAGAGACGTGTTCAGTCGGGTGCATGCCAGTTGCCTGTCGGGAAGTTCAATGGCTTCAACTCTAATGCTTTTGACCATTCTGGCAAGGTATTCATCACACACTTGATACCCGAACCCTCTGGAGCCGGTGTGAATCATGACCGTGACTTGCCCCGGAAACAAACCCCAACTCTGGGCTGTTTCCTTATCAAAAATCTCCTCGATAAAACCGATCTCCATAAAATGGTTGCCTGAACCTAAAGTCCCCAGCTGGTCTTTTCCTCTCTCAAAGGCTCGATCGCTTATTACATCCGGATCGGCTCCTGCGAGGTTTCCATATTCTTCGATGTGCTGCAGATCCTGAGGATTCCCCATTCCTTGGTGGATCGCCCATTCGGCCCCCAGTTTCAGGACTTGAGACAATTCTTTTTTGTTGAGGCGGATTCCGCCTCGCGAACCAAGGCCGCTCGGGACATTGAGGAACAGAGCATCAATTAATTCCCTAATTCTCGGAAGGATATCCTCTCGAGTCAAGCCCGTCAGAGCCAAACGTACTCCGCAATTTATGTCATAACCGACTCCACCTGGGGATACTACCCCCTCGTCCGGATCAAAGGCCGCGACGCCACCAATGGGGAACCCGTAGCCCCAGTGCACGTCAGGCATTGCCAAAGAATGGCCTATGATACCGGGTAAGTGGGCAACATTATAAACCTGGTCCGCGCTCTGGTCGGTTTCAATATCAGGGAGAAGGGACGAGTCAGTATAGATCAGACCTGGCACTCGCATTCCGCCGGTTTTCGGAATTTCCCAGCGGACCTCATCAAGCTGAACTAATTTGTATGGTCGCTCACGAGACATACCATTCTCTTCCGTTCCCGTCGTAATCGTAAATTCCGAACCTTAACTGAACAGGCGGCTCTCAGTACCAATCTTTCATTAGAATAACGCACTGAATGCCTATTGAAAAGGAATTCGCACCGGCCGATGCAGGTCCATATCTTCCGGGGAATTATCCCGCAACGGCTGTTTGGCTCTGATTGCTGTCCACGATTCGATTCGAGGCGGATCTATATCTCACTGCGATCCAAATGAGTACCACCGCAGCCACAAACATTGGTACCGCAGGCAATTCAGAGTAGTACGGACCGTAGACGAACATCGTGAAGAGTGCGGCAATGATTTCCAGCCAGAAAGCGGCCCAAAATGTTTTGCCGTGGAACGAAGGACGGTCGGGAATCCGGGCTTCAATAAACGATACGAAGAGAGCCTTTACAATCAAAAACAAGACAAAGGCACAGATCATACCTGCCAGCACGTCCTTGGGGAAATGCGCGCCGACGAAAATTCGTGAAATACCGATCAAAAAAGCGATAAATACAGCCAATAATCCGGTTGATCTGAAGGAGCCATAGAATGCAATCGATAATCCCGCGGCCATGGCAGCGGCCGCGTGTCCAGATGGAAACGATCCGGATCTTAGCAGGGGTCCCACTACATGAACTGCATCCAACACCTCTACTGGTCTTAACGATGGGAAAATAGCTTTGATAATATTCACGGTCAAACTTGTGAGCAAAAGCAGAGGAATTCCCATTGCCACCACTCGGGGATTCTTCACAATAAAAGCACCCACAATAATTCCAAGCACCAAGCCGTCTCCCGCGGCGGTGAGTATCAGCCATATCCGATCGGCTAATGAAGGGTGCCAGCTATTAGCCATTGTAAATATAAATTTATCAAACAGCAGGACAGGTACAAATACTCCGGCGGCTATTGTGAGTACGGCAACAGAAAAGAAACGTGTCGGATGCGTACGGTTCATCTTTTCTAATATCAGATGTCGAATACAATTCTTGCGGAATATCCTTGACTATTTTTCACTATGGACAGGCCATGATAGGTTACGCCTTTGATTTCAAATGAGGATTCGACATCAGGTGGATTAATTGTGAAGGAGACCTTTGCAAGCAGATTGGTTTCCGTAAATACAATCATCTGCACATGGGTCATAATCAGCTTACGCGTCTGATTTAGAAAGAGCAGCTCACGGAGCCAATTCACCAGGAGTTCTTCAGCAGAATCAGCTTCGACGTTTATTTCCAGTTCGGTTTGCGATGTCAATTCGGCTTCGGGCAAGATACTATTACTAAATCCCAAGGCGGCATTGATGAAAAGATCCTCTAACGTGGCACCGTAGACTTCCAGACGAATATCCGCTGTATGTTCCAGGAGTTTCCAGCTCTTTTCAGGCTTCAGGTATTTCTCCTCCGTTATCTGAGAAAATCCGTGTCTCGAGAGTAGACTCCTCCTCGATGGAATCATCTTCCTTTTCATCTTCATCAGACGATTCCGCCCTGGCTACATCTACCACATTTTCACCCGGATCCATCCGGACAAGTGTTCGGCCCATAGTATTTCGACCAATCACGGAAATTTCATCCATGCGCAGCCTTATGATCCTGCCGCCCGAAGTCAGTATCAAGAGATGATCACTATTCTCAACAATTTGAACGGCAACCACGTCTCCTAGTTTGACAGTGTGCTTAATAGTTATTACCCCCTGTCCTCCACGGTTTTTCAGCGGATACTCGGATAATGCCGTTCGCTTGCCGAAACCGCTGGTCGTGATCGTGAGCAACGATCCGGTCCCGTCCGAGATCACCTCCATTCCGATAACAGCATCGCCGGGTTTCATTCTGATCCCGGTCATGCCTCGGGCCTGACGGCCCATCGGTCGCACCTGACTTTCATGAAACCTGATGGCTTTACCTTTGCGCGTTGCCAAAAGAATATGATCGTCACCAATGGTGAAGTTTACTCCAATCAGTTCGTCGTCGGGATCTATGGTAAGAGCTATGAGTCCCGAGGTCCTCGGACGGGAAAACTCTTCTATGGAGGTCTTCTTTATTTTTCCTTTGGCTGAGACCATCACCACATAGCCTTCGGCGCTCAGCTCTTGGATGGGTAGGATCTTTCTTATTTTCTCTCCCGGATCCAGTTTTAGCAGGTTAACTATGGCCTTTCCTCGGCCATAAGGTCCTTCTTCAGGAAGCTGGAATACTCTCATCCAGTAGACCTTCCCGCGATTTGAAAAACAGAGCAGCACATCATGCGACGATGCGTACAGCAGCTGGTTCACCACGTCTTCACTAGCCGCCCTGGTTCCTATTCGCCCTTTGCCTCCGGGCCGTTGACTTTTGTAGAGATTTGCCTGAACTCTTTTCACATATCCTTTGCTGGAAAAGGTAACCACCATATCCCCTCGCGGGATGAGGTCTTCGTCCAATGTGTCGGATTCTTCGTCGAGGATCTGCGTGCGCCGCTCATCTCCGAATTGCTGTTTCACCTCGGTCAGTTCCGCGATTATGATGTCCCGGATTTTTTCCTCAGATTCCAGAATTCCCTCAAGTTCAGCTATCTTTTTGAGAATTTCATCTAATTCTTGTAGGATCTTGTCTCTTTCCAACGCGGTGAGCCTTTGCAGGCGCATATCCAATATTGCCTGAGCCTGCACCTGGCTCAGCTCGAATCGTTCCATCAGGGATTCTCTGGCGACTGCAGGGTTTACTGCCTTTTTTATCACCGCGATCACTTCATCGAGATTATCCAGTGCGATTTTCAGGCCGGCAAGAAGATGAGCCCGCTCACGCGCTCGGGCCACTTCAAATCTGGTCCGCCTTATAACGACTTCTTTTCGGAATTCGATGAATCGATCCAGGATTTCTTTGAGATTCATTTGCTTGGGGCGGCCCCGATCCACGCACAGTAACTGAATCCCAAAAGAAGTTTGGAGCTGAGTGAATCTGAGTAATTGATTCAATATCACATCGGCGTTCTCGTCTCTTTTCAGTTCAAAAACGACCCGCATTCCGTGGCGGTCGGATTCATCCCTTATATCTCGGATTCCCGTAATTCTTTTGTCCTTTACGAGTTCCGCCGCTGCTTCCACCATCCTGGCCTTATTTACCATGTAAGGGATTTCGGTGACGACAATACGTTGATATCCCTTCCCGGCCTCTTCTATCTCTGCAAGAGCCTTCATGCGAATTGATCCCCGGCCGGTCGTGTATGCATCTATAATCCCTTGCCTGCCTAGTATGAATCCGGCCGTAGGGAAATCCGGCCCGGGAAGAAAATTCATGAGGTCCATCACTGACGCGTTCGGGTTCCGGATCAGATGTATTGTGGCATCCACCGTTTCTCTCAGATTATGCGGCGGGATGTTCGTGGCCATTCCGACCGCTATCCCCTGAGAACCGATGACCAGCAGGACTGGAAACCTAGCGGGTAAGACCACCGGCTCTTCGAGAGAGTTGTCGTAGTTAGGCACAAAATCGACAGTGTCTTTATCGAGGTCGTCGAGCAATGCCTGGCAAATGCGGTGCATACGCACTTCCGTGTACCGCATTGCCGCGGGGGAATCGCCGTCAACACTTCCGAAATTTCCCTGTCCGTCGATAAACATGTACCGCATTGAAAATGGTTGGGCCATTCGAACAATGGTATCGTAAACCGCTGTGTCACCATGAGGATGATACTGACCGATCACATCACCCACAGCCCGAGCGGCCTTTCGGTAAGCTCGGTTCCACAGGTTGCCGCCTCTGAACATGGCATAGAGGATTCTGCGGTGCACCGGTTTTAGCCCATCTCTTAATTCCGGGAGGGCCCGTCCGACGATCACGCTCATAGCGTAATCCAAATAAGATTTTTGGAGCTCTTCCTCGATACCTACTGTTGTTTTTTCGTGTAATACGGCCAAAGGTGTATTCCTTCCCGATGCAGACCAGCATTGGAACGTCTGAGGATCTGTTCGTCTAGGGGAGCATCTCCTCCCACTGTCTGCTATGTGGCTGAAATTTATATCTGAATTAAAACAAGAACGAGACTGATTTTAGCACTTTCCAGCATATGATTTCAAGCAGCCTCTCGCTGCATTCTCAGGCTCGGCATCATGCGAATCTCTTATCCGACACCACACTATCTCTACATGTTATCACCTTCTCTCCTTCCAGTCGCCTAATAGGTATTGAAAACCCTGTCCTGCTCCGGCAAAGCCAACTCATCAATGGCTGGGTTCCTTTATTCAAATCCGAAAACCATCTATCCCCGGAGTAGGGCTGGATAAGAAATAATCTGCGAGGCTCATGGCATAATAGTTAGTCCTGATGAGTCTTCTTTGTTGCAGCAGTGAACGGTGGTGACTCGCGACAGGAGGGGATATTGAATCACTTTTGTAATATCAGTCTTGACTCGATTAAAAAATTCATTATTCTCCGGACTGGCAATACTGGTATATTTGGCATCTCATGTGAATATCGGAAAAAAAAGAACAAATAACGCTTGGACAGAAAGAGACCAAGTGGGAAAATAATTGCAAAGAGGCTTTAGAGCATGAATGGCAAATTCGGAGCGCTTCTAATCGGCGCTTTTCTGCTAATTCTCATGGGTCAAACAGGTTCGTTTGCGCAGGAGCCCATCACTCAATCTCCTGCGGAGGTCTCGCCTGTTTTGCTCTCGAAGGACGCTGTGAAATTTCAGCCGGCTTCTCCTGAAACAGGGGATAAACTCGCTCTACTAGTCAAAATGACTGAACAAACATCGTCCGCGGAAGTCCGCTGGTCTATTAATGGAGATCATTTTGACACGGTGCACTACGACGGCAGTGGCGAATCCGTGGAACTGAACAAGTCAATAAAGAGCGGGGACGTCATTGAAGTCGAAGTGATCCCGTATGATATGTCCGGAACTCCCGGCAGGACCGTTCAGAAAAAGGTCGTCTGCCGAAAAGCGCCCCCGACGCTGAAACTCGTGCAGCAGAAGATAGAAAAGGATACTTACAGCGCTATAATTGAGGTCAAAGACCCGGAAGATCAGCCGGTTTCAGTGTCCCTCGAAGGCCCGCCGGGGATGACTATCGATAATAATGGTGCGGTAACCTGGAAAATAACGGAAAAAACCACCGGAAAATTCGACGTGAAAGTTACGGCCGCGGATAATGTCGGAGGGAAGGCTGTACTTAATTATTCTTTCAGGATAAGCAGGAAGTGACCCGGCCTCGAATTTTGAACCGCTTGTCAACGAGGGGGTAATGTACTCGCCGGTTGATGGGGCGCTCGGAGGTGGCGATCATAGACTTGCCAGCCGAAGCGAATACCTCTAAACGGCTACTCTAACTCCATCAGTTCAAGCTTGGCCTGAAGGGCCAGAAGGTCTCGATATTCCGCGCGAATTTGATTCCCAAGTTCCCTTTCCAAGTAAACTGCGTTCGCCAGATCTGTGGATTTCTGGATTTCCGTACGCCGGGCATATAACGATCTCAGGCTGGATTGAAGTTGTTCGATGCGCGCTCGGATTATATCGGGCGATTCTACTTCCTCAGTATCGCTATCCGGGACTTCCGGCTGATCGGATTGGATGGTAACCGGTTTGTTGAGCCCGACACTGTCGCGGATTGATCCCATGTAACTCAGGAAACCCACAAGCACGAATAATGCCAGAAATACGATGAGTCCCAGCATGATTCCAAGCCATAACCTGGGGTGGCCCTGGTTGGAGACGTGTTCCCCTAGGAGATCCTCAGCGATAACCCGCTGTATAGGTTTTTCCGTCATCTCGTCCGTGAAGAATTCTCCCTCGGGCGCTTCGACAATGCACCAGGCGGCAATAGATTGAAGAAGGGTATGCAATTCCTGCGCATCTTTTTTCCGCATTCCCCGCTTTAGCACTACCGGAACCTGGTTCAACAGCTCCTCCGCTCCATCGACGGGTATGCCCAGGATCCGGGCCAAGTCGCAGCAAAACTGTTTGGGATCACTGGATCCGTGTCCATAAAGCTTTATGGCATAACCCGTGGCGTCCATGCTGCCAGGCTTTCTTGATAATGAATGTCGTTTCATCCACAGACGCGATCTTTTTTTGCGGTCACGAGGTTCCCCCTGCGTTTTCTTGTGCCGAGTCGTTAAAAGATTTTGGTCTGTGAGTTCAATTCCTCTAACGATACCACTTCCAACAGTCAAAGCAAACCGTATTGGGGGGCTGAATTAACGTAGGATTTCTGCTGTTCGGATGCACCGGAAAGTCAATCCGGTGAAAACGGGGGTCACTTTCGCCTATTCCTTTGGCGGTATTAAATTTTTTTATAGATTTGGATAGGTCCGCTATTTTCTTTACACCTAATGCAACAAGCATATTACAATGATATCTGAGGGTTAGGATAACAGCGAGTAGAATGCTATAAATTTTCAATCAAAAGAGGCGTGTTTGGAGAAGCTGTGGGCACGCCGCATAAATGGTTGTTCAGATAACCTATGGATTTGTCGGTATGTTTTTGCATTTGCATGTTTGTTGCTCATTACTTACCGGGTTGCGATCTTTAACGCGACAGCGGTAATTATCCGTTTATGCGGAGGAAAGCCTTGGCCTGAATATGATATTGCAAGCGGAACGAAACAATCTGCCGAACCTGAAGCTCCGTCGTCGCATTCCTCGCAACGAGAACGCGGGCTACGCATTTTTGCAGCGTGTAAGCGACGGGTTATTAAAAGCATATTCAAAAGAACGGTCATACAGCACTAATGGAAATGGGGGCCTTTGTCGATGATACTCAAAACTTCGCATTATGTGTGGCGTTTTTCCGTCAAAATTCTGGCCTTGCTGATGGTGGTTGGGCCACTCTGCGGGCCCGCATGGAGTCAGAAGGCTACTCCGCAAACTACTCCGCAGACGGGCAGCCAATCCGTTCAATCTGTGCCCGCGTCTATTCCCGGTCCGATGCAACTCAACTGGTACAGGGCTGCACGGTATTCCATTTTTGGGCCGACGCCGCTTAATTCGGTGGATTCCAAAAGCCTTGGCTTTACAGGTGGATACGGACTTCCTGGCGTAACCATCAGCCTCGCCAACAAGAACGTATCGGTCATGACTGAAACAGGTGCCTCTGTGCCGTTCAGCGCACTGGCACCGGGAGTCAGGGTTGTTGTATGCGATAGAAGTGGTAGTGTTATTTTCGTTGTTCGCTCTCCGGAGGCAGACTATGCAACGAGATAATTTGAAAAATTCCGTCCGGTTGTTATTGATCGCGTCAGCGATTCTTGTCCTCATTCTTCCCCTAGCGGCCCTTGCGCAAACCTCGTACAACCCCTGCGTTGTCCCCCCTGAAATTGCGTTTTCAGCTGAACCAAACATACTGCTTGTCGTCGATTTCTCCGGGAGCATGCAACAACAGGCATATTACTCGACCACCGGCAGCTTTAGTTACGGCGATAGTCAGGCCCTCACTGAAGGGACCACGGTAATAAATGCTCCTGCTCCGCCTAGTTCGGGTAGTTACGATCCTACAAACCCCTCTTACTATTTCGGCTTGTTTGACACTACCAAATATTACACTTATGACTATACAGATGGGATTTTCGTGAGCATCGGAAGTACGTCTGCTAGCGGCAGCGCCAATGTAGGAACTGCCACAGTTTGGTCCGGCACAGGGTCCATGCCCGCATCCGGCCTTAGCGGAGCGCTGCCGAATTGGGCCCTCACCTCCCGGATCGATTCCGCGCTGAAAGCCCTGATCGGCGGAAAGTCTTGCGATTCAACCGACCCGAACGCCACCGGATATGTGGGCACTTCGACCACGCCTGTAAATTGCGTAGCAGGCACCAGTAGCAGTTGCTACCTTAAGGCGCAAGGGGCCTTGCGATACGTTTCCGAGACCACGAATATCAACGCCCAGTTCTACATCCGGCCGAGCACATGGACTGCTACGGCACCCACATCTTCTAACACAAGCGCCAATTATCCTGATGACTCCGGTGGCTGGGACTCCAGCGGCACGTGTACCTCAACTGCCGGTAGCACATGCTATCCCAACAGAGATCTCGTGGTGAGTATAAACGGGTACTATAACGGAGCACTGGACACAAGCAAATCCCCATATTACACCAAGAGCAGCAAAAAATATTACTACGATGTTTGGACCTTCACCCTTTACCAGACGACAAACGTAGACATCAGCCTGACTGCAGCATGGCCCTCCTCCTCGAACACGGAACTGCTGGTCACAAACAGTGCGAATGCTCCGACGACAGTGACTCCCGGAACAATTACATGCAGCAGTTCTACGTGCACCAGCAAGACATGCTGCAAGGACACCAACAGCGGTGCAGAAGTCCAGGTTCAGCTTTCAGGGACGTCGTCAGGGACGACGTATTACGTTTACGCAGTCGATACGAATGCGAATCCGACAGGAAATACACAAATCGGAACATACGCCATCACATCGAATGTCAACCTGAGCCCGGTAAAAGGTTATAACGCCCTGTATCTCTCTTCGGCCACGGCGGCGCCCACGCTGACCACCATCGGATCCATTCCCTATGCTCGGGTGCGTGTCCAGATCGACCCTAATTCCTTGACCGGTAGCGGTGTGGTCAGGGCTAGTTGGACCAAGGGGAGATACGGGTTCATGTATTACAAGGGTGACGAGGCTGATCAGATGGGAAGGATCCTGGTCCCATGCGGAAAATACACCACCGCGCAGGATATGTATGATTTCATCAGAAAGGTTCAAGGTGAGCCCGCCTCGACTGACACGAAATCTACATATGATTGGCAGCCATGGCCGTACAACGGAACACCGACGGGTGAAGCGTTCAACGAGGTCTACAACTACCTCACTCAGACTTCATCCAGCATAAATTCTGACGTGATTAGTAAAGGCCAAGTCCCGCAGGACCCGTATTACACCTCGGTGGTTGTGAACGGCACACTAACGCCCAAGTCCGTTTCCTGCAGAAGTACATACGTGTTGCACATGTCGGACGGGAACTGGTACAATAACTCAGGAGCACGATAGATCCTCTTCCCATGGTTTATAAACTCCATACAACGAACCTTAGGCCCGATATTACCCAAGCAGGTCAAACCCCTATAACTGCAAACATATACTCAATTCTCATGTTTGCCTCTCCGAGTGATTGCAGCGGTAGCAGCCCTACTTGCGATTATTTTCTCGGCAATAATTCGATGCAATGGGCCGCTATGTACGGTGGGTTCAATGCCCTGTCCGGCTGTACGCCCTCCACTTATCCGTATCCCGAATCCAACACGAGTTTCAACAGCGCGACCACGCCCTTCTGCCTCTCCCAATGCCCTCCTTATGCCCCGCTGACAGCCGGTAGCTACAAATGCAGCGCAACGGGCAGTCTCAACAAATGTTGTGCGGAATGGAACGCCAGCAAAGACCCCACCCGCGCGGGCGTGCCGGATAACTTTTCCTATGCCAGCAACGGTCTCGCATTGCAGACCGCGTTGTCAAACATAATAAACAACATAACCCAGCAGCTCGGATCTTCGAGCGCAGTTGCAACAGTCGCGCAACAAAACACCGAGGGCGCCCTGATTTTTCCGCGGGGCTTTCGAGGCTAGAGCGCCCACAGCGGACACGGCGGATTCCAACCGTTACCTCTGGTTCGGCCACCTGGAGAGTTACTGGCCGGACAGAAGTGGAAATTATGATTTTCAACTCTTTCCTACAGACACCCTATGCAAGAGTGTCCTAGCCGATTCAAACGCAGGAGGCGAGGCGAATTGCTGGGATGCTGCGATTAGCCCTCCGTGGCCCTCCCCGGCAAACAGGGTGGTTTATACCGACAAAAACGGTGTGCTGACGCTGTTCAATACCACTAATATTACCCCCACCGATCTTGGGCTGACGAGCACGGATACCACCACACGAAATGCAATCGTAAACTGGGTCCTTGGGACGGATCAAACAGCGTACAAGTCCAGGCAATATGGCGGTGCGGGCTCATATTGGATATTGGGAGATATAGTCTACTCCACACCCGTGGTAGTTGTGCCTCCGTCGCTGGCAGCGGTGCCGTCAAAGACAAAGGCGATCATTAACAGCACCGAGACTGCGGTGGTGGCACCACCCAGCAACCTGCCTAGCAACGCAGTCTTTAAGCAGTTCTTCCTCGATTGGCGCCAATGCGATCCGTACAACACAAGCCTGCAACTGCCGTCCGGCGTTACATGTCCGGGTACGCACGTCAAGTACAGGGATAAGGTTGTCTATGTGGGCGCGAATGACGGCATGGTCCATGCGTTTCTTTTGTCAGTGTACGACAGCGCGAATCAATGGTGGGCCATATATCCCAACCCGACAAGTTCCAGCGACACCAATAGTTGGAATTCAAGCACAACCGCCACGGACAAGGCCAGGATACAACAAATCGGCCAAGAGCTGTGGGCTTACATACCGAGCAATCTTTTGGACCAGCTCCCGGCTTTGGCAAATCAGACTTACGGTTCGACTTCCGGGAGCAACGTATGCTCACACCGGTTTATGGTGGACCTTGCCGAAACCGCACCGACTGTGTTTTTTGGCAACGAGTTCGCGACTAAGGGCAGTCAGAGCGGGTACTGGCCATGGCACATTGTACTGCTGGGAGGCGAGCGTGAAGGCGGGGACACATATTTCGCTCTGGATGTCACGGATCCGCTGTACGTGGACCCAGTCTCGAACAAACCTGCGCCCAAGCTCCTTTGGGAATATTCGGTATTTAAAGATATAATCACCACGTTCGATTTGAACGATGCTGCATACTCATTCACATCCGCCTGCGCCACCAAAGTGGCGCCCACTCCTAGCAGCCCGGGGAGTTGTCAGGCCCCACAATTTTCCTCAACTTACTGGACCGGCAGTACATTGTGCGGAGGATGCGCTTCAAGTTGTGCAAGCGGGTCGATTTCTTCGTGTGTGTCCCCATGTCTGACACAGCTCAAACAAGCCTTGCCCGGCAGTGCCGCGGGAGCGGCGTGGGAGCCGTTTCTAGGCACGGCTTACAGCACATTGAAAACCCTGCCGGTCTCTTGGTCCAAACCGTACGTTGGGCGAGTGGGACTTCCCTCGAACTTGACATTGTCAACCTGCACCGGGTCGACCCCGACAGGAACTGAAGCTGTCTGTGCTCCGCCAAGCACTTGTAGTACCACGCTCAGCGGCGTCCGGAATTTGGCCTTTATAGGGGGCGGCGCGCATGTCTATGACGCGAGCTTGTTCACAGCCGGCTCCGGGCTGTTTCCCTCGAGCTGGTCGCAGTTCTACATTGACGGATTCAAGCACTCGCTTAACAGAACGTTCCTTTTGGCCCTGGATATTGAGACGGGCGTTAATGCGTTCAAATATATATGGCCCTCTATATACAATGTCAGCAGAGCGCTTTTCCCGGAACAGGACACAGTTTGCGACAGCAACGGACAGAATTGCAAGCAGGTCGTCCCCTATGCGATGTCCGATCCGATAGCTCTGGATCTGTGGGATCTCCGCAATGTGACACAAGGCGAAGACGGGTATACGGATTCGATCTATGTTGGCGACATGAACGGAGTCTTCTATGGACTGAAGCTGAATTTTGATCCGCTTCAGCACCTGGCCGGTTCCAATTACGGAATATATGTCGACATCTGGCGAACCAAGCCGATACCAGTCAATTCCACAACCACACAAGACCGGTATTCCGATTGGTTCCGTTCCGGGAGCCAACCTCTCACGATCCAGCCGGCGGGGAGTTGGGAACGATTCAATACAAATGCTTTTCGCGTCATTACAGCCGGAGGAAAATATGAGAACATAACAGGCAGTAACTCCGATTTTTGGGATGTGGCCAGAATGTCTCTGTACAACTTAAGGGATACGATACAATTTGACCAACTTGGTGGGACTTCCTGGACAGTGAACGCGAATTCGTCCACCTGGGCCTTGCCTGTAACCACATCGCCGCCGGTATTCGACAGCCCCCCGTTCGTCGACCCTAACCTGACCGGGCTTGGCATCTATGTGAGATCCAACTGCGAACCTATCAGGACCACGTACAGGTGTATAGGCGCGACGGATGCAACGACACCCCTTTGTATTCGGGGGCTAATGCCTATTATCCGGCAGATGGCGCAAGCTGCAATTGGACGGCGGCAGGCCCCTCCGGTTCAAATACTACAGTTCAACATGAAGGATGCTGGTGGACAAAGGTTTCGGTCGATAATACGACCCACAAAGTGATCAGTACACCTGATTGTTGTAAACAAAAACTTGCTGACGGGACCTGCGTTTCCGGGACCTGCTGGTCCTGTGTTTACGATTTACTGCAACCAGGTGAAAGGGTCATCGGAAAACCTCTCATCGCAGGAGGGATAGTGTTTTTCACTTCATTCACACCCAGTACCACCGTGGCTACTGATGTGTGTCAGGCTGGTGGCACCGGATATTTGTACGCCTTGGATTACGAGTGCCAGGCCTTTCCGGCCGGCTTCAGCCCTTTCACGGACGCTACGGTGATTGCGGAGCAATTTGGGATAACCTCCGGGGGAACAACCTATAGCTACGGAGCCAAGGTCAATCTGGGGTCGGGTGTGCCGAGTCAGCCCATCCTGGATCCAACTGGAAATCACATAATAATTCAGGAGAGCACGGCGAAACTTCAAAGTGTTTCAGTGAACCTGCTGGACAAGTCGAACCAAGTTCAGGGCTGGAGGAAAGCACCGTCCAACTAACACTCCTTATTCTTGAGGGACGAGAGAGTCCGAAGTGGGCCAATATAGAGACAGTGTACGTTTGAGGTCTCATTCTCTACAACTGGTTGCAAAACCCGCATTTGTGGATATCCACGGTAGGGGCGCTTCGAGAAGCGCCCTGATTTCGGGCCGTTCACGAACCGCCCTTACGAGAGAGAATAGCTCCCTTGAAAGCGCGTCTTATACATCCTATTGTACGCGGTCCAAACCTCACAGCGCGGAGGCTACCATGCGATCGACGTTAGGATTCACATTGGCTGAGCTAATGGTGGTTCTCGCGATTGCTGGAATACTGGTTTTCATGGGGTTGGCTGGCTACAACCATTATAAGGACCAGTATGCATTCAGTGGAGCGGTGCGCGAATTGACTCATGCGATCACGGTAGCCCGGGTGCGAGCGATACAATCTCAGACCACCTCAAGGCTGTTGTTCAGGCCCTTGCAAGCAAATCCAGTGCCGAGTTGGACGGGCCCCCCCAACCACCCCGCCCAACAGTACAATGTCGGTGACATTGTCCAGCTCGGTCCGTGGACATATCGGTGCATACTTGCCCACGTATCCACCGCCGATACCGAGCCGGCAGCCGGGGCTAATTGGAGGACGGACTGGGAAATCATATACGATTATCAATGCAACAGTTTGCCGTTGGACGTGCAACATTGCCCACAAAGCAACAACTGCGTAGATGCCAATCCGTTCGTTGCGGCAAGTCCGGTGTCGATCCAGTTCAACTGGTCCGGTGTCCCTGTGGATTACATTCCCCACGACATAGTAGTGCAGGGCGCATGGGATCTTGCTAAGGGGCAAGCACAGACTGTTGGGAATGTAACAATTACCGTGACGGCTCTAGGGAGAATTCAACACCAGGGAGAAAACAGGTAACATGCCGAGTTTTGGGGATAATAAAGGTCTTACGGTGATTGAGGCCCTGGCGGCCACCGCTATCCTTATGATCGGTATAGCTGGCGTGGGCGTGATGCTCCAGGTGTCCATGATGAATGATCGGAGCTCCGCTTCGGCGAGGACCGGCGACGCCGTCGCCCAAGAAGTAGCCGAACAGCTTAAGGGCGAGATAGCAAACAGTATTACCGCGGTGGCCGACCTCAATAACATTCAGCTAAGCGATCCGAGTTTTGCGCTAGTCGGCACCAATAATCCTGTGCCCGGCTGTCCGGGAGGAGTTAACTGCGTCGAGCAATTCGGTACTTATAAAGGACTGAATTATAGGTGGCGAGTAGATGACAGACCGGACCCTGCTTCAGATATCACAGGCCTACAGTGGGCGCAGACCTGGAGGCTCCGCATCACGGTCGGCTGGGACAATTGTGCCAATCCGCCAGGAAGTTGCACTGATATGGGAGGCGGGAGATGGAGCTATAGATCGACTCAGCTCACCACTTTCCTGGTACCTACCAGGCCGTGAGGGTGCAGTTAAACGGCGCAATTGTCGGTTGCATGTTTGACCGTCCGTAGCTGAATAGCTACTGGGGACCTAAATGAAAAAGAGAGTGCCTGAGGGATTTACTGTCACCGAGATGATGGTTGCCATGGCGGTGATGGCTGTGATTTTGCTCATTGCAATAGCCTTCTTCCGGGTTCAAAGTCAGATGTCCGGAACAGCTACAAGGGACAGGTTAGGCCGTCAAGACATCACTCTGGCGCTCACCGCGTTGGAGCGAGACATTGTGCAGGCCGGTTACGGTGTGGCACTGTACCCTCAATTGGCTTTCATGTTCGGCGACAACTTGAATGTCAATGCCACTCACGCTAATCAGAACCCCACGGACACCGCCCGTTACAAGCTTCCGGTCTTCGGCACAATTTGGATCAATTACGGCCAGTATATAAAAAGCACTATTCCGACCATTCCCGGCACCCTTCCCGCGCAGCAATATTCCATGTGGCCGAGTTTGGTTTACAATCTGCAGCCTCTGTCCAACAGTGATATGGCTGGTGGAACTTTCAGCATCCCCGCGGCCGATAATGCGCAAAATTACCTTGGCCCAAACGATCCACGGAATAATGTTCCTGAGGCCACTGCCAATGCTAACAATATAAGCGCTGTAATTGTCTAACCGAATGCCCCATCCGGACTGGAGGCATACAGAACAACGTCAGCGGTCAACATGCCAGGCACTATCGCTAAAAGCCCTACAGCCGGTACGTCAAATTCTGCACCCCCGAGTCAGATGTATACTCAATTTACAGTTCAGAATCCTCCCGGCGGACTTTTCTGGTTCGCTCCGGCCGTGGTGTACAACTTCGTTCCGGGCAACGCCAACACGCCGGGGGTAATTACGCGTAACCAAGACCCAACCCAGTCCGTAAACAGCACGTTCCTTGGGGATCGGTCTTTGGCTATTGTTGATTTCCAAGTCAGGGCTTTATATAGCGCCGGCGCGGTCCAAGCATGGATGCCCGATGCCGGCACACTCCCTGCCGGACTCAGTTCGAGCAACCTACGATATGTAGAGATAAAAATCGTGTACTGGATTCTCGACCCTTACACTACTGATACTCAGACCCAGCTGGCAGACGTCCAAGCGGGGAATATAAGTTCTGTCACAAGGACAATGCGGGTCAACCCGCGAACCGTTGTTCTATCCTCGTACTAAAACCGCCGAGGGGAGGAAGGATCAATGCGACACGACAAAGGATTTTCAATTGTGCTGGTTTTGTTACTGCTAGGAATAATCAGTATACTGGGGTCCGCTCTCATGATGATGTCCCGACAGGACCTCAATTTCACTGGGGCCATCAAGAACTACGACAAATTGTTCAACTTGGCGGATGGCGCATGAGGCATGGCGTTCAATGATCTTTCATTTGCGGATAGGGACCCACGCGACTATACGGGGAACGCACCTTCCAGAATGGGACCTTATTACAATTCATTGCCCGAACAATCCATCGGGAGTTACAGTGTCTTTGAGGTACTTCAAGGATATAACGACAGTGCCAAGAGTCAACCTGGTTGGGAAGCCGGAACGGGTTCCGGGGGAGATGGGTACTACATGCAGTATTGGACGGGTGAGGGCCATGCAACCAGATATCTGGGATTTTTAATGGTGGAGGTAGCAGTATTAAAATATAGACGGGATTGATACGTAAGCGGCGTTCGTATCATAAACGAGGGCCTTTTGTTGTTTATTGCAATCATTTCCTTTGACGGCAGGACCGAGGAGCTTAACTCCTCTTCAATCTACCCATCGAATGAATTCCTTCAAATTCACCCTGGTTGATCTGAATTCATTGATTAGAGCTGTTGGATCGGGCTTACCAAGAGCCACCGACATGACCAGAATTTTGGATTCAGGTATATTCAACTGATCTTTTATGTCCTCTTCGTATGATTTAACGAGGCCTATAGGACATGAGGCCAATCCATGTCCCGCGGCTGCCATGACCAGGTAAGCCATAAACGAGCCTATATCTACCATTCTCTCCGGCGGAAACGATTCATCGATTAACAATAGGGCGACAGCAGGCGCGCCGTAAAAATCAAGGCTTCCCTCATTCACGTAGGTTTTGAAATCAGCGCCCATTCTCTCAATCAGCGGGGTCATGGCTTCCGCGCATTCCCGCGCCCGTTGCATGAATTTGTCATGCAAGGGGCGACTGGCGCCAGGACCGCAGCTCAGCCCCCGCTCTTTAAACGCCCTTATGAGACGACGGGAAAGTCTCCTCTTCTCTTCGTTGAGAACCATATGTACTTCCCAGGGCTGCATATTTATTGCGGAAGGCGCTCTTGATGCATCCCTCAATATTTCTTGCAGCAGCTTCTTTGCAATCGGCTCGTTTTTGAAGGCCCTCACGCTTTGTCGAGAGCGCATTGTTTCGAGGATATTCATAAGATTCCCCTGCCATCAAGAATTATGCGACGAATGAAATCTCATTGATACACACTTATATAATGGATTCAAAGTTGACGTGATGCCGCTCCTGATTATTTTTTTAAGAGAGGTTAAAAACTATTCGTGGAGGAATCTCATGGAAAAAACATCAATGAGCGGCAAAAGATGCTGTTGCATCGATAGATTATGTAGAAAACTGGATGACGAATCGGATTGTATACAAAAGGGAGGAAGAATAGTGGATTCTTGTTCACGGTGTCACTAATCGCTGCGGAGAAGAATTCACCGCGGAGAGATCCCCGAGCGCGGATATCCATTCGGTTACGCGGACGAAAGGCTGTAAAACCGATGGTTACGGTCATGTCATTGCGAGCGAAGCGAAGCAATCTCCTACACTTCGGGGATTGCCACGGCCTTACGGCCTCGCAATGACAAATCTAGGCCCCGCGTAAGTGAATGATTACGAGCGCGGAGAGACTTTGCCGGTTTTTTACTTTTTTCCTCGCTCTCGGCGCACTCTGCGGTGAATGTGGCTTCTATTTGGCTTCGCGATACTTTCTGGTTAAACCCCGAATATCTTTTTCGGTGAATTCAACCCCATGCTCTTCCATTAGTTCCCCCTCGACTTTGACTATGTCTTCCAGACGCACATCGGCTCCGAATACGCCTATAATCTTTTCATTCCGGTCTCTAACCGGCGCAGAAACTGTAATACACAGGGCGCCCGTGATTCGAGACGTGAACGGACCGACTACATGGATCTTTCCGTCTTTGAGAGGCCTGATGAACCATTCCCGGTCTGAGAAATCTTCGTCCGGCCGTATTGCTACATATTTGGCGCGATCGGTAATATCGGTGATATTTTCCGTTACTTTTCTTCCTCGGAGATCCACCACATAGCAGTACTGTATGAAGGGGTACTTGCTTAGAAAATCCGCCATACTCTTTTCCATGAGCTTGGGCTTATTTGATTTCATTATAGGCGTGCCGATAAAACGTTCGACTATTTTGAATGCCATCTCCCTGGCGATCAGCTTCATTCGATCCCAATCCGAAATAAATAATTCCGGCATATAGCGTTTCACGAACGCCGTCATTTCTTTGTCGGAAATCGAGGTCACACGTCCGGTATCGTACTGATGGATGATCAGGTCATAGATTTTGGAAACCGCGGGATGGCTCTTATCGACCTTTTCTTCATTGGGAATGTCGAGATGAGTGTTTATCCAGTGTGCAATTCCCGCGACGCCTGATTTATCGGTCACGCTAACTTTGGGTGGATTGCCCAGAATGCTGCTGGTATCGAAAATATTATAAATTTCTTCATTTTTCAGTGCCCCGTCTGCGTGTATGCCCGCGCTGGTGGCGTTAAAAGCCTTACCAACCAGAGGATAATTTTCAGGGATGGGATGACCAAGCTCCAATTCGAAGTACTTGGCCATGTCAGTTATTGCAAGCGTATCCATGCCGTGCTGCTGGCCTCTTAACGACATGTACTCTATCATGAGGGCCTCGATAGGGGTGTTACCGGTTCGTTCGCCTATACCAAACAGAG
Organism: Desulfomonilaceae bacterium; assembly: GCA_052144015.1. Classification (GTDB taxonomy): domain Bacteria; phylum Desulfobacterota; class Desulfomonilia; order Desulfomonilales; family Desulfomonilaceae; genus DATJPW01. The sequence goes on along the minus strand of JBKQRG010000037.1, from coordinate 6,235 downwards.
TTCCGTTTACTGAAGAGCACCCGTACAACCATGCAAAGACCGCATTGACCACGCCCATATGGAAATCATTGTGGCCGTGCCACTCCAGTAAATCTTCCGGGACGTTAGCATCGTCGATCATTGCACGTATGAGCTTCGGGACGCTTCTGGGAACTGCTGCTCCGGGGTAAGTCACTCCAAATCCCATGGTGTCGCAGAGACGTATCTTTACGTCCATTCCGGATTGCTCTCGTAGCTCCATGAGCGCTTGGGCCAGCGGCACACAGAAACCATAAATGTCCGCCCTGGTAATGTCTTCAAAATGACATCTGGGAACAATACCTTTTTCCAAAGTGGCTCGGACCATATCGAGGTATTTGTCCATAGCCTTCTTTCGGTCCAAGCCCATTTTCAGGAAGATATGATAATCAGAAACCGATGTGAGGATACCTGTCTCAGTCAACTGCATGGCCCGAATATTGGTGAGATCTTTCTTATTCGCCCGTATCCAACCGGTTATTGCGGGGTATTGATAGCCTTTATCTCGGCATTTCTCGACGGCTTCCCTGTCTTTTTTGGTGTATACAAAAAATTCGGATTGACGAATAATTCCTCGCTGTCCGGATAGCTTATGTAAGAAATCAAATAGAGTGGAAATTTGTTCGACAGTAAACGGAGGCCGTGCTTGCTGCCCGTCTCGGAAGGTAGTGTCGGTTATGAGGAAATTTCGTGCCGGATTTATCGGCAATATGGCGAAATCGAAATCGACTTTCGGAACTTCACTGTAAGGGAAAATGTTCCTCAGGAGATTGGGCTTTTCCACCTCGCGCAACGATCTTCCCTTACTAAACTTATTAAATTCGTGGTAGAGCACTCCTCTTTTGGAATCCCACGTGGCCATAAAATTGATCTCCTTTTGCGCCTATTTTTTTCTACTAATTTTCAGACCCAGTTCCTTGAGTTGCTCGGGATTCACAGGTGTAGGGGCGCCCGTAAGCAAGCAACCGGCTTTCTGAGTTTTTGGAAAAGCGATCACGTCCCTAATGGATTCTGAACCGGTTAGAATAGCCACAATCCTGTCTAATCCCAAAGCTATCCCTCCATGTGGCGGCGTCCCATAACGAAGAGCCTCCAAAAGGAACCCGAACTTGGCCTCCGCCTCATCAGCGCTGATGGCGAGGGCTGAGAAAACCCTCTTTTGAATTTCGGTCGTATGAATTCTAATACTTCCGCCACCGATTTCAGCACCATTCAAAACCAAATCGTACGCTCGGGCGCGCACCGATGCGGGATCGGACTCCAGGCGGTCGAGATCTTCTTCCTTAGGCGCTGTAAAAGGGTGATGCATGGCTTTATATCTTTTTTCTTCGTCATCCCATTCCAGCAACGGAAAATCCGTAATCCAAACAAACCGGTATTGCTGGCCCGGGATCTCATTTAGCTTCTGAGCCAATGTATTTCGTAGATTTCCCAGAACATCGTTAACTATTCGTGACGAATCAGCCGCAAAAAGTACCACATCTCCCGGCTTGGCTTGTACTCGCTCATTGATATTTGAACGCTCGTCGGAAGACAGGAATTTTGCTATGGGTGATTGCCATTCCCCTGCTTGCTTAATTCTAGTGTAAGCGACGCCCTTGCCTCCGAAAATCCCCGCAAAGTCACGCAGATCATCCAGATCTTTTCTGGACAGCCTTTCTCCGTCTTTAATTTTGAGCGCCTTGATTGTACCGCCTTGATTAATAGCTGAACGGAAGACTCCGAATTCAGTTCCACCCAATAAATCCGTAGTTTCGGCAAGTTCCATTCCGAAGCGCAGGTCGGGTTTGTCGATGCCGTATCTGAGCATCGCCTCTTTATACGTTAATCTCGGAAACGGAATTGCCAAATTAATCCCTAGTACTTCATCAAAAATACGGACCATCATTTGCTCAATGATATTATAGAGCGCAGGCTCCTCCAGGAATGAGGTTTCCATATCTAGCTGAGTGAATTCCGGCTGACGATCAGCTCGTAGATCTTCATCTCGAAAGCAACGGACAACCTGATAATAGCGTTCAAAGCCGGCTATCATAAGGAGCTGCTTAAAAAGCTGGGGTGATTGTGGAAGAGCATAAAAATTTCCCGGCTGGACTCGGCTGGGCACGAGATAATCCCGGGCTCCTTCCGGAGTGCTTGTCGTGAGGAATGGCGTTTCTATATCGATGAAATCCTGACGGTTCAGGAAATTTCTGATTGTCGCAATAATTCGATGCCGCACCAGCAAATTGTGTCTAGCGCCTGAATTTCTTCTTAAATCAAGATACCGGTAGCGGTAACGGACCGAATCGGTCGGAACCTCATCTTCGTCCAGGGGAAATGGGGGCGATTCCGCACGATTCAGGATCTTAAGCTCTGAAACAAAAATTTCGATGCTTCCGGTGACCAAATCCGGATTCAAAGAATCCTCAGGACGATTTCGCACCGTACCTTTTGCGGCGATTACCCATTCCGGCCTGAGTGCGTGCGCCCGAACATGAGATTCAGGTGAGTATTCCGGGTTAAAAACAAGTTGGACGAGTCCTGCCCGGTCCCGAAGATCCACGAAAATGACCCCACCGTGATCGCGACGGCGCAAAATCCAACCCATTACGATCACGTCTTGGTTTAGCGACTGTTCGTTCAACTGTGTCGAAAGATGCGTTCTTTCCCATCCATCCAGAGAATCGGGTCTCAAGATTTGTCTCCTTGAAGATATGTTACGATCTCCTCGATAGGGACAGCGGTCTGCTCTCCGGTCGACATTTTCCGCACAACAACTTCATTGCGGCTCATTTCATCTTCGCCCAACAGGATCGCTTTGCGTGCTCCAATTCTGTCGGCTACCTTCATTTGAGCCCTGAGGCTCATTTCGGAGTGTCTGATGTCTGTGGAAATTCCGGCTTGTCTAAGTGTGTTTGCGAGCCGGAAAGCGGTTTCTCGAACTTTTTCTCCAATAGCCGCTATATAGACGTCTATGGAAATTGCAAACCGTGGGTCATCATCAGCCAGCCCCATGCTGAGGCGTTCCAATCCTATGGCGAAACCTATTCCCGAAACATCCGGACCGCCAAGCTCTTGGACTAGGCTATCGTATCGGCCCCCCCCCCCAACGGCCTTGGTCTTGCCCAATTCAGTATGAATTATTTCAAATGCCGTCCGAGTATAATAATCCAGGCCTCTCACCATTCTGGGCTCAATCCGGTACGGTATCTCCAACAGGTCCAGACCTCTCTGCACTGTATCAAAATGTACCCGGCAACGCTCGTCAAGGCTGTCAGTAATGAGGGGGGCTTCCTGAACTATTTCAGCGCATGTCGGAACCTTGCAATCGAGTATCCGAAGCGGATTAGTCTCATACCGACGCCTACAATCGGCACACAGCTGGTCCAGGTGTTTACCAAGGAATTCTCTTAAAATCCGTTTAAAATCCGGGCGACATTCCGGACACCCTACGGAGTTGATCTCCATGACTAATTCTCGAGCGCCGATATTGGACATGATGCTGTGAGCCGTCGCAATAGTCTCGGCATCCGTGAAGGGAGAATCATCGCCCAGGACCTCCGCGTTTATTTGGAAGAACTGTCTGAATCTTCCTTTGGAAGGCCTTTCCCGTCTGAACATGGGACCTATAGAGTACAGCTTCAACACCGGTTCGCGTTTCAACAGCGAGTGCTCCACAACTGCCCGTAGAGTGCCTGCCGTGGCTTCGGGTCGTAGACTAAGGGATTCTCCCCCCAAATCAACGAATGTATACATTTCTTTTTCCACAATATCGGTGACTTCTCCGATGCCCCGTTCAAAAAGTTCAGTGCGCTCCATAATAGGCACGATTAATTCCTTAAAACCGGCGCGTTCCAATGTCGATCTGGCCACTTTAATTATAAAAGCCCATTTAGGAGTTTCATCAGGAAGGATGTCATGGAAACCTTTTACCAGCCTAATCATAGATCACCTTTTGACATTTCCAAATCGTTTGTGCTCGAACGCAAGTGTTTATATTAAGTGCAATTCTCAGTTCACGTCAAGCCAAGTGCTAGACAGGCGGAGTCCAATTCTTGAAAATCATCACAAGTTTGTGGCGCGTGGTAAGAAAGATGAATAAATCGCAAGCTGATACGGGATGAGACTAACCGACAAGACTACCTTTTTTCCGCTGTAATCTCGTCCGAAGTGTCTCCTCGGAAATCAGATTGTTGGCCGACAGCTGCATCCACATGCTGTCGAGTCCCTTTTGGGACAGCCGGTACTTTTGCATGAGGATTTCATCCGGCATATCATCGGCAATATCTTTCAGTATATCCGCGGCAGGAATTTTGGTTTTCCTTAAATCCTCCATATCTAGGTCAATTTCTATGGGGGCTTCGTGAATGCTTCGTCTTTCCATCCATTGCCGGGTGATGAGACCCTTGCTGAACAGTTTCCTGAATAAACTAGTGAGCCCATTTAGTGATAGCCCATATTTGTGCATCAGATCTCTGTTTGGAAGGTTTCTTTCGATATCCCCCAACACTTCTTTGGTACTTATGCTCAATACGCTTCGCCCGAGCTCACATCCTTGAGTTCCGGCCTGAATTTCAATGTAAGGTTTAATTGCGTCGCCCACATTAACTAAACTAACGGCAAGTCCTTTTGTCCTAGCTTCATCGCAATATCTGGCCAAGTGAGCTGTGAAGTCACTGCATACCCACATCACGCCTGCGAAATCGATCACCATGCCTTTTTCTGAATTGGCGCTCAGCCATTCCACCGTCTTGTCGAGAAACTCCTCAACATCGTGTTCTTCAATTTCAGGCAGCTCCATCTTGAGCCTAAAACATTCAGGTTCTTCCTGCAGTGAGAAAGCTGGCTTTCTGTCCGCATAAAAGTATCTTTTCATTGTGAATACCAGTGCAAAAGAGAAGCGCCCATACTCCCAATTCAGTAAAAGCTGAAATCAACAATAAAGGATCCCGCTACCCCGAACACGAAAACTATACAAGCAGGTCGTTATCCCCTGATAAATGAAAAGGGAAGGAGCCTTATTGAATTAAGCATAGGAGAATGAAAACCATTTTCATGCATTTGAGATGAGGCACAATTCCCACTCAGCTCTCCTGTTGGACCAAAATAGATCCTGACGTGGAACATCGCCCACTATATAGATTTCTTTTTCGATTTTTCCGCCGATCTTGCGAATAAACTCCTTAAAATCCTTAATAGTCAGGCGATGAATATCAGGTGTGTTGAACCAAGGATGAGGATACGTATCGGTGCACGGAGTGCGCCCCGATATAATCGATTCCAGGCTGACTTTCCAATATCCATAATTCGGGAAGGCTATGATCGACTTGAAACCCACACGAAGCATCTCTTTCACCACTCTGTCGGGATACATAAGCTGCTGGAGCGTTCGACTGAGAACAACGTATTCATAGCTCAGATTGGGAAAACCTTCCAGGCCTTCATCCAAGTCCAATTTAAGTACTTGGATTCCTCTCTCGATGCATCGGATAACTTTTTCCTGGTCCAGTTCTACGCCACATCCTTTAACATCCTTTTCATCTCGCAACCTTTGCAATAGAGTACCCGAACCGCAACCAAGGTCTAGTACCCGGGTTCCGGGCTCAATGAGATCTATTATGATGTTGAATCCGACGTCGAACTGATGAAAAGAGCTTCTGATTTCGGCAATCTCAAGCGACACTTTCCATAACCTCTTCAAGACAATCGTTTCATGCCGCGTAGTTTTCCTGAGCAAATGCTCATTTTTTTATCCAGATAATTTAATATAGAAATCCTTAGGAGGAAAGCGCAAATTCCCGCCGTTCTCCTGGTAAGAGCAAACCTCGCGCCTTCGTTGTACAGTTCGAGACTGCAACCAACGCATATAGTTAGCGATTAACGATCAGGATAGATTGTAATTCTATTTTGCTCGTTAGATAACGACAGTAGTAACGGATCTTCAAGGATCAATGACAAATCAGATAACGAATTACCACTTGCCTTTGTCAGTAAGCGCAACTCTGGGGTTGCAGCTTTACTAATTAAATTGCATTTGATTCCAATCAGTAGTTTTGAGCCGGCTTGGGCGGCCTATTACCAAAATCGTTGCGCCTGTTGTTTCTGCGTTGTGATCGATTATGGTTGTTATGATTGCTTTTCTTTTTCATAAGACAGTCCCATGAACAATATCCGTAAACAGAATAAGTCATGGTTTGCATGGCAGTATACTCCCTGCCACACGTTTTACATCTTG
>JBKQRG010000036.1:0-13537 GCA_052144015.1 Desulfomonilaceae bacterium | reverse complement strand
CGGTCTCCACAGCGGTCGCAATCCGTGTGATGAGTTCGTCGCTGAATTCCTGTCCAATTACCTGCATGCCCCCTTTTTAGCACCGTCGACAAACAGTGTCCAGCAAAATTGTGGGACATGTTCAGCCCCTGGTCAGGGGCGAAAAGATAATCGCCGGTGCTTTTACGGAAGCCGATGCGGGCACCGACGTAGCTGGAATTCGGACGCGAGCCGTCAAGGATAATGGAGATTATGTAATTAACGGCACGAAGATGTTCATTACCAATGGAACAGTCTGCGATTTCATGTGCGTCTTCTGCGTTACGAACCCCATCGCTGAGAAACGCCATGAACGTCAGAGCATTATCCTCGTGGAAGCCGACAGACCGGGGGTTCAGGCCACCAAAATCCGAGGAAAGATGGGAGTCCGTGCCAGTGACACCGCCGAAATATCGTTCGTGGATGTGCGGATTCCTCAGAGCAATCTTATCGGGCAGGAAGGTCGAGGGTTTTATCAACTCATGGACTTCTTTGACGCAACCAGGACAATGGTCGCCGGGCAGGCTGTGGGTACCGCACAAGGCGCCTTGGACCTCGCATTAAAATATGTCCAAGAGAGGAAGACTTTCGGCCGTCCACTCAGCTCTAACCAGGCTATCCAGTTCCAACTGGCCGAAATGGCTACCCGGATAGAGCTGGCTCGAACACTTACATACAAGGCCGCGTGGCTTGTAGATCAGAAGCGACCCAATCCGTCTCTCAACGCTATGGCCAAGTACTATGCAGCTGAGACTGCTGTCTGGGTTTGCGACAAAGCCCTACAGATGCACGGAGGCTATGGCTATATAGACGAATATGACATTCAGCGCCTCTACCGTCATTCCAAAGTCCTGGAAATTTATGAAGGGGCAAAGGAAGCTGAGAAGATGACTATTTCACGAAGACTAATGTGAGTTCGGAGAGAGAGGAAAGCTCCAATGCCGATCCGCTCCCGATTTGGAGCGGAACTCATGACCACCAGAAAGGATGAAACATGGCAAGCAGGAAAGTAAGTGTTCGAGAAATGCTTGATGCCTCCAAATTTACGCCGTACCAGGCATGGGTTTGTGTCCTCTGTTTTCTTGCGGTGGTGCTAGACGGCTTCGACCTGACAATCATCGGTGTCGCGCTGCCGAAGATTAAGGAGGCACTGAATGCTTCGAGCGGTGCTCTCGGCATGGCCGTCGGCGCCGGTCTAATCGGTCCGCTGGTCGGCGCAATCTTCTTGGGTATGAGCGCGGACCGCTGGGGACGCAAGCGGACGTTATGGATCTCCGCGTTGATTTTCGGGGTGTTTACGTTCTTGACGGCATATATTACCAGTGTTGAACAACTGGCTGTGTGCCGCTTCCTTGCAGGAATCGGGTTAGGTGGGGCGATCCCGAACGCACTTGCTTTCGGATGCGAATATGCGCCGAGTCGACTCCGGGCATCACTTTCCACTGCAATGTGGGCAGGCATGCCCGGCGGCTCCGTGATTGGCTCGCTGTTTGCCGCATATCTGCTCTCAGTTTACGGTTGGCAGTCGCTATTTTTTGTCGGAGGCATCTTGCCTATCATAGTGGCCCTGGTGGTGGCTCTGCTTCTCCCGGAATCGCTGGAATTTCTGGTCCAACGTGGAACAGGTACGGGGCAGATTCGGAAGATAGTCTCCAGGATCTCACCCACTCTCGCTGTAGATCCGGAGGTTGAGTTCTACTCAACTGAACAGAAGCTTTCGGGCATGCCCGTCAAGTATCTGTTCACTAGGGGCTTCGCCTTGACTACAGTTCTACTATGGGTACTGTTTTTTATCGCCTTCTACTTCCTGTGGATACTGCTCGCATGGGCGCCCACGTTCCTGCGCCAAAGCGGCGCTTCACCCCTGCAATATAGCATAGGGTATGCGTGCATACACCTCGGCGCTTTCGTGGCGTGCCTCGTAATTGGTCGTCTGATGGACACGTTTAACCCTTTCCGGACATTGACGGTTGCTTTTGTGATCGCATTCTTGAGCATGGTAGCTTTCGGGATTTTCTCCGGCGGTTCGTTTCTTGCGGTCGCCCTCGTGTGTGTGTTGGCAGGGGCTTTCATTAACGGCGCCAATGGCGGTCTCGTTGGGCTTTGCACTTTTTCGTATCCCGTTGACATCAGGGGAACAGGTGTCGGTTGGGCGTACGCTATTGGTAAGGTCGGGTCGCTATTCGGGCCCGTGGTGGGAGGCTATCTCATCGACATGAAATGGAGCGTCAGAGAAATCTGCATCTGGAACTCTTTCATTGCGCTAATACTCGCCGGGGGGATTATAATCCTCCATCAGCACATAAAGGCTGTCTCTGCTCAGCGTAGCGAAGTATCGGATGAGGCTGTATCCGAAGCCGTTGCCTAATATGAACTTGCGTTTAAGATCATACCATGCCTGATACTGCTTAAAGCGCTCGAACCCCCCTTTCCTTCTTTTGGCAAGGGGAAAGGGGGAGGCTCCATTCCTTTAGGAGTTGATTCTCTCTGATTTCGCGTGGACATCCACGTTCACGGCCTGAAAGGTTCCAAAGTGAATTGAAATGGTTGAGCTGCTAAACCCGGTACTTGCTTCAATTCGGCTTAAATTGCCTCCGCAAGGTGGTGGCGCTTGCATCAAGTTACCTAAAAGAATTTTTTGTGAACTTGATAAAAAACAAGCCAAGAAAGCAATAAGGACCCATAAATCTTAGTGTCCATATTGGTGTCTACAGGTGTTGATATGGATGGCTAATAGCGGTATCATTCATTATCAATCAGTGATAGACAAAATCAAGACAGCCCTTTGTAATGATTAACAAAGGGCTGTCCTTGTATCTGTGGGTGATAGTGGGTGAAAAGCCCATCTCCCGGACTTCTAATCCGTAGGTCGCAGGTTCGAGTCCTGCCGGGCGTGCCAAAGAAATAGAGAGTTGTGGCCACTGCCGAGTGGCCATTTTCCTTTTGGTGTCCATATAGGTGTCTATCGGGGCCGATCCTCCCGCTTGATCCTGCCACACAATAGAGCGCAATTCCTCTTCCGTAACGAGGTTGTACCTCTTGAAGACGTTCATGGTCTTTTGGACGGCGATTGCCATAATTTTGAAATAGTCGTTCCCGGCAAGCCTTAAATTGTTAATAGCGCAATGGCGCAGGTCATGGAAGGTAAGGCGTTGGGTCAGGTCGTTCATTTGGAGCTCTCGTTCGATGCGCCTTTACGCAGGGTCGCGTCTGCCCTGATCCCATTGTTCATGCGAGAAACCACGCTGCTCACTCTGCTGTAATTGGACATCCCAAAAGCTTTTTTCCTATGGTTACCAGCGTCTCTCCGGAGAGACGCCTCGCGAGATAGATAGCTACGTTTCTTGCTCCGTTGGTCGCCCCTCGGTTACTCGACAACAACTCGCCTCTATCTATCGGATAGTTCGCGCACCGCAGATTTTATTATCCTGAGGCTGAAAGGTGAGTCAAGAGCAGACGTGACCCCTCCGCCCTCCCCAAATCACGGTGCAGGCCTTTCGTAACCCTCAAGTTTGTTTTCGCTTCAACCAGAAGTCGAATGACCGACCCGGGACGAAGATGTCTACACCGATCGAGGGTTCAGTCAATGGATTCTTCACAGTGTGCGGCTCATTTCCAGGTATGTATACCGCATCCCCCTCATTCAGCTCTTCTTCCTCGTCGTCGGTCGTGATCACCATCTTGCCCTTCAGCACGATCAGAACTTGGGCGCCCGGATGTTCGTGTCGAGGAGACGCGTGGCCTGGAGGTTTGACGAAATGCTCCACAGAAATGTCCGCTTCGCTACACAGACTCACGCGTTTCCAGTGTTTCTCAGGCTCGTAACTCTCAGCCTTGTCAAAACGAACTACTTTCACCTGATCTCCTTCTTGTCTGCGGGCCGCGGTGCGCATGACCGGTCACCAGACCAATTCCGGACGATCTTCCGCCGACTATCACGCGGGCACCGTGTAGATTAAACATTCGAGACCATTACCAGGTCTTACTTTTTGGCCGTTTCAGGCTTTATAACTTTAACGCTGAAGTAGATAACGATTATCCCCAAAAACGTTAGCACCGCCAGTGCATAAAGCCCGCCCGAAAAACTACCTGTAGCCTGTTTTCCCCAACCGACTATATAAGGGCAGAAGAAACCACCAAGATTACCGAGTGAGTTGATCAGCGCAATGCCTGCCGCGGCCCCGACCCCACTTAAATAACCGGTTGGCAACGGCCAGAACGGTCCTTTTGCGCCCATAATACCGATGGCAGCGACACAGATCATCATAATCGCAGCGAAGGTGTTCCCGAGCCAGCCAGCCATTCCCAATCCAAAGGTGATCAGGAAAAGACTTCCGATTAAATGCCATTTCCGTTCCTTAAAGTGGTCGGAAGAATATCCTACGCCAAGCATACCGACAATGCCAAATAAGTAGGGTAATGCTGAAATATAACCGACCTGCATGGTCGTGAATCCCTGTTGTTTGACTATCTGGGGCAGGAACATCGAGACACCTAAATTTACGCCAGTATCAGCAAAATAGACAAAACCGAATAGCCAGATCACTGGATTGGAGAAAGCCTTCCAGATGCCAGGATGTGGCTCAGCAGCTATTCTTTCACGGTCGGTTGCAACTTCCTTCTCGAGCCAGCGTTTTTGGGCATCACTAAGCCATGTTGCGTTGGCTGGGTTGTCCGGCAGGAGCGTCAAGACAAGAAACGTCGCCAGAACCGCGGGTACCCCCTCGATCACGAAAAGCCACTGCCACCCATTATAACCGAGTACTCCTTGGAATGTTTGCATAATCCAGGTCGAAACAGGCGCGCCTACGGCAAGTGAAATCGGGATGGCCAGCATGAATCTTGAGACGATGCGCGCCCGGTAGCGCGCAGGAAACCAGTATGTAAGGTAAAGAATGACTCCCGGGAAATATCCAGCCTCTGCGGCGCCGAGGAGAAACCGCATGGCCAAAAAACTTTTCGGTCCCTGCACCATCGCCATCGCGCAGGCGAGAAGTCCCCACGTAAAAAGGATTCGAGCGATCCACTTGCGGGCGCCGACACGGACAAGTACCAAATTGCTCGGAATTTCGAACAGGCAATAGCTTAGGAAAAAGATGCCTGCACCCAACCCGTAGTAGTAAGGATCCAGCCCGATGTCCTTGTTCATCGTCAATGCGGCGAAACTGACATTTACCCGATCAAGATATGCTATGACATACAAGAAGATCAGGAGGGGTACGAGTCTTAAATTAAGCTTGCGCATAAGCTGCTTTTCCACAACTTGTTCCATGTGTTTCCTCCCTTCAGTTTTTTGACACGCTAGCGCTCCGTCCCTGAAATACCTAGGCATTAAATCTGGAATTATGTGGCGAGCTTGCCATCTTGGAGGTCTTCTGGGTCTTGATCGGCCCCTGTGTCAATTTATTTCCTGCACCATATCAGATGGTTGACTGGAAGAACATACATTTCTATGTCTTCCCGAGGAATAATCCGGGATTGAAGCCTTATCCTTCTGGAGAGATGGTTGTATGGCAGGCTGTGAGAGCCAATTTTGGAGCGACTTTGACAGGAACACCGAAAGACTGGAAAATAAGCTTCACGAACCGAATTAAATTGGAATGACCGGATTTAGGGGACTCTACCGGTTAAACGTGGTGTTGTAGAGATTTGCAACGTCGGAGAGTGTTCATCTCCTTGTGTCGCTATCGGCTGAAAGGAAGCAAGACTTTTCACATGGAAAGTTGGGGTGTGCAGGAATATTTTCCTCTTGCAGCAGTCTTTTTTTTTTGGAGCAGGGCGAGGACGACATAGTTGTGCCACTGGGCAAAGTCGAGATGGCATTGTCTTCGTTTGTTGCCGTCATGAGCGGTTTCAGCCCTGCCAGCGGCGGCTAAATGTTTCCTGAAACTCTTCGGAAACGGCGGTTTTGTGGCTGTCTGCCCTTCTGGCGGATCATCGGAGGGCCTATTCGGTATCAATGGGACCCATCTAGCACCGGATTCCGGGGCAAACGTCCCCGAAATGGCAAGACCGCCGCATCATGCGGAACCATTCTTCAAGAGGCTCAAGATGGCAAGGCCGCTGCATAATCCCGGTTACAGAAGGAGATCGTACCATGGTTATTTCACTAAGCGAATGGAACAATCCGGGTAATTTCGTCGGGGGGGATACATAGAGACTTATACTCCCGACGGATTCGTGCACATCACACTCACCGGATTAGTGATTCTCGATAAGTCTCACGGTACTGGTGGAGACTGGAGGCGTGACGAGGTTCAATTCGCGCTGAAATTCCACGGGATAGCAGAAGACAAACTAGTCGAAATGTGGTACTGGGCCCCGTTTGTCACCCTCAATTCCATCAGCAACGAGCGCGAGGCTATCAATGCTGGATGGGCGGTCGATGCTTTCCGGATGCTGGTGAGTCCGGGCGATCGTCTTGGTGGTGTAACGGTGTCATGTGACGTCGCTGTGAGAGACAGCGACGGGTACATACTGCGCCTTGCGTATATCGTCTTCATCGTGGGGAAACTTGTGGACCGTCCCGTGATTCCTTAGGGTTCTCAGACCTCCCTTTAACTACCATGAAATGTTCCGGGATTATGCCGCGGTCTTGCCATTTTGAGCGTTTTGGTCCTGCAGAGGGGTCGAAGGATAGCTCTGACCCGTGTTTACCCGCCGAATAATCTGGGACAATATCCCCATATATCCCCCCATGTCTGACCGGAAGCTCGTTAATGTATTTACTTTACGAAGTTTTTAGCGCTCTCAATGCATGCATTCCAGCAACGCACTACCGCATCCGGGTGCGTTTTGGGGTTGGAGGATCGTGCAACGAGACACTCTGCACATCCGTTCCTAGTTGTATAAGTGCTGCCGGGAAACCAATACATTCAATCCGGATTATGCAGGTTTATTCATTTATCCATTCCGCTTGATGATTCGATATGACTCCTGTGGTCCTATGCTGTGGGCCGTTCAGGCTCACTTTAGAATTTAATGGGCGATCGTCAGTTCTTTGTCTAATGAGCTTTGGTCTGCCTAGAGAGCAGGATCACATAAAATTGGGAGATGGTGTTCACTAAAAATCTGGACGTGAGCATCTGGGTATGGTGATTGCATAAAGCCGTATAGAAGTTTTTTTGCTGGAGAGGAAACATCGGTATGTCATTTCGAGGAAAATTAAGAGATGGATTCTTTTGTGTCGTCTTGGTAATCATCACAACAGTGCTTTTCATGAATTTCCAATATCTGGCAATTTTAAGCCGCGGCCATTAGCGAAATGCATGGGCAATCAATAATGGTAGGGGGGCTAAATCGTAGAAAACCGGTTTCAGGTTCTGCAAGATGAACGGAGGAATCCTATGGACACACCGGATGAGATGGCAATTGAGCTCAGTAAAAAGAAGTGGCTGTTAGTCATCGCAGGCTCAACTCTATTTGTGATCCTCGGGTTTTGGTTGCTCACACTTGATTTGGAAGCCGTTAAACCACTAGGCCCGCTCTGGAACCCGATCTCGGTCCGTGGCGCTGGATGGGTCAGTGTTATCTTCTTTGGCCTGTGTGGAATCGTAGGACTGATAAAACTCTTGGACAGAAAGCCAGGGCTCCAATTCACGAAGATGGGCATCATTGATAACGCCAGTGGCGTTTCTGCGGGGCTGATTCCGTGGTCGGATATATTGGGCACAGAGATTTATGAGTTCCTTGGCCAGCGGTCGTTGGTAGTTAAGGTGATCAATCCGGACGGGTACATTGAAACGGGCAACCCCCTGAAACGTTGGACCAAGAAGGGCAATTACAATTTGTGTGGGAGCCCGATTACGATCTCATCCAAAGGCTTGAAGATCGACTTCAACGAACTTGTAAATGTATTCAATGCCTACATTTCAAAGTACGGCGTCAATGTGAAACCACTCGCTCAACCGGACAATGGGACGAAAGGGGAATGACAATGTCGGATGATCAAACATTTGGCAAGACGAGCGTATGGGTGATTTTACTCTTATAGTGGGCCGGACCTTTCCCGAACAAAAACCTGAACATTTTCAATTAGCCGATGCCATGGCACTTGTATTCACCTTTGATATACCGCTCGCCATTTAGTCCCGCGTTTCGCGGGATTGCCGGAGGGTTCGGGCCCGCTGGGCGTGACGCCAACATGCATCGTGAGGCTGAGAACCGCTGATGCGCTCTGATGTTGCGTTATGCATGCTCGCCGTGCGCGGAGCACCACAAAAAGCGGTTCCCGAAACTTGCCCTCTCGCCTCCCCGCGATTCGCCGGGTCGTTCTGAAATGAGGGAACCAGCTCGCCTGGGCGCCAGTTTGAGATCTATTTGTCCTCGCACTGATCGGCACCCTGCAAGGCAAGTAAAGGAATCAGGAGAAGAACAAGCGGTCTAAATTTCGCCCAGATATCAGTGAAGCAGTCACACAGTGGTGGAAGCAATCAAAGCAGCTTTGCCTACCCGGTATCGATGCTTTCGCGACGGGCAGCCGCTGTCGTCGGTCCAGGCAAGTTTGATATCATTATCCTCCAAAGCGACAATTACATAGTCGCCGTCGGGCAACGTACAAGCGGAAAAGCGATCACGGCCGAAAAAATTGTATTCCGCCTTCAGACCGTTCAGGTGAACGATATCTCCGATTTGCATAGTCCGTCCCTTTCGCAAGGTGGACGTTGTCCACCTCCTAAGCGCACCACAGTGCTCAGTGCTAATCATTAAGGAGCTGTCTGCTCCATTATAAAGTGTGCCACTTTGGGCTTCCCGATTGCGGTCGGGGCAGGTCCTGACGTGTAAGACTGCACGTGAGAGAGAGGAGTCTCAGATCTGCTCGTTCCACCTTCCATCCTTGATTGCCAGTAAACCAATATTACCGCGAAAATGTCACAGATGCTAATGCTTCTAGAGAATCAGGCGAGAATTCGCCGTGGCAGGCTCTCACCTGATCTTCATGAGAGACTATAAGGAGAGTGGATTACCAGTGCGATTGTATCCAGTCTCGCCGCCAGCTTCCGGAATTGTTCTTGAGGCGAGCCTCGCTGACCTTCAGACTGCAGCCTCCGACATTCTTGGAATGGAGTTCCTGGATCGCCTTAAGACCTTCTTCTCGGTTGGTCATTTCGATGAATCCGAATCCCCGCGATCTTTTTGTAAATCGATCGACGATGACCTCGGCGCAATCTACTTTCCCGTAAGCTTCAAACAAGGCTTGGAGTTCGCCATCTGAGGAATCCAAGGACAGGTTTCCCACATAAATTTTGATACTCATCTTCCAGCTCCTAAAGAAAGGCACGCCACTTGTTTTGCGAGGGTGCATTTGCGGCTATGAACGAGGGCTCTTTGTTAACGGGGAGAATCGGCTGGGATTACGTCGTAAAGTCCTCGGCACGGGTGCCTATGTCCCAGGATCTTAATCTTTGCATAACACCAGTGGTCCCTGACGCGAGGTCTACTGGAGCAACGCAAGTTAAGAATTATATTACTAATTATAGTGGCAATGTTCAATTTGTCAAGTATGTGAGGGTCATGAAGGAGAACGTTTGAGGAAACCTTCCTAGCGGTCTTTTGGCGTCCATATTGGTGTCTATGGTCCTGAAAATTCGGCCCGATGGTGCCATGAAAGACTACTCAAAACCAAATTGATTCGTCTTGCGTAAGGTCTCTATTTCATATATTTTATATATGTTACTGCGTGAGGTGCTCGGCATTTTTGCACTCAGACATGGGAAGGAGTAGAAATAGCCATGCCAAGGAAGCTGACGATTGAAGAAGTAGGTGGTGTGCGTTATGAATACTTCTCTCTAGGCAAGTTCGTGGTAAAAGCGAAGGGCGTCTGTGGAGGACGGGCCACTTTCAAATATACTCGTATTGGAATTGCCGGAGTTGTTGCCAAGCTCCATGCCGGCGAAGAGATCGACGCCATTGTGGCGGATTACCACGGCCGAATTTCTCGCGAAGCGATCCTTGAAGCCGTCGAGATATTAGAATCTACCGGAAAAATGCCCAAGAGAACGGCAGCGTAAAAATTGATCGTTCTTGATGAGCAGATCTCAAATCAGCAAACGATAAATGCTATTCGGGACTGGTATCGAGGAAAAATCGTCACTATTGCCGAATTACGTCCGGGCATAGTCATTCTCGATGACGCTATTCCAGCGCTGCTGCGAAAACAATCTCAGGCAGCATTTCTAACGGTGAACGCCGCAGATTTTTGGAGAAGAGTAGAGATCGACCAGAGATTCTGTATTGTGTGTTTTGCCGGCGAGGATGTTTCGAGATTTCCAGCGCTGTTAAAAGCTCTTTTTCGCAAACCTGAATTTAAGAATAGGAAACAACGCACTGGCCACGTCTTTCGCATAACTTCTGATGGAACCACGCAGTTCTACAACTGGAACAATCGAGAAATGCGACGACTCCAGCTCTGATTCTGAATACTCCAACTGAAAAAAGTTAGTTTTCATATAGTTCCGCAGGCGTCCATATTGGTCTCTAACAGCGGCCTTTCTAAGTGATAACCAACAAAAATAAGACAGCCATTTGTTATACTTACAAAGGATTGCCTTGGCAAAATGCTATGCGGTCGGCTCTTGAAATGACAAGGCCTCGGTTACCAGAATAGAGCAATCGGGGGATCAACTGAAAATTCACTAGAGTACCATCGGTAAAGTGATTTCGGGAACAACCAATCGTGAGAACCGGTTCTTCAAGACATGAGCCCATACAAGTCAATTAGCCGATGCCATAGCACCCGTATTTACCTTTGATGTACCGCTAGCCATATAGTCCCGCGAAACGCGGGACTATATGGCTGGCGGTGATTTAAGGGCTGATGCGTATACTGCTCGCTACCAATGCAACTCGGGCGCCCAGTTCGAATTCCGGTAGTGACCGACCTCCCCGCGATTCGCGGGGTCCTTCTGAAACGAGGGAACCAGTGTATCAATTGCGCCGGCAGGAATTTTTCTGAAATAGCATGTTTACAACTATCAGACCGATGAGTTAACGTCACTGTCGTCAATCCTTATTGCAGAATCCACGTGAACACACAATGACAGAGAAAAATTCATCTCAGCCTGTGATTACCGGCACACAAGAGAATGGGCGCATAGTTTTTGCACCTGAGCTTGCCAGCTATCTGATCGCGGCGCTTGCCGTTCCGCTTGTGCTTCATTTTCATCTGCTTCCGACGGTCTTTGCGGGCTTGGCCGTTCATGTCCTGACCGTCAAACTCGCCCGTCGTTTGCCCGTGCGATGGGGCGGAATGTCGCATAAATTCTCACTTGCAGCAATAGTGATTGTCGTCGTGTTGGGTCTGTTTGCGGTGGGTCTGGGTCTGTGGTCGTTTCTGCGCGGCGCACATGGGATGGCGGCTTTGTTGGCGATCGTAGCGGAAACCCTGGAAAATGTAAGACGCACACTACCGCCCGATATCGCAGAATATATTCCGACCACTATTGAAGACGTGCGTTGGCAGATTACGTGTATTTTACGAGATCATTCCCGCCATGTTTCGGCGGCAGGAATGGCCGGCGTAAGAACGTTGGTTCACGTCCTTTTCGGCATGGTGATTGGAGGAATGACTGCTCTTCACCATTTCGATCCAAATGATAGCTGGTCGCCGTTTGTTGCTGCCCTGTACGCCAGGACTGGAGCACTGGCGGACGCGTTCGAAAAAATCGTGTTTGCCCAGGTAAAGATTTCCGCGCTCAACACAGTTTTCAGCGCATTGTACCTTATGGTGGTTCTCCCTGTTTTCGGCATTCACTTACCTATGGTACAGGTCCTTGTCCCCCTCACATTTGTAGCCGGGCTTCTGCCTGTGGTCGGGAATCTTATCTCAAACACGGCTATTGTCTTGATAAGTCTCGGCGTATCACCGGGAGTGGCCGTGGCTTCGCTCATTTTTTTGGTTTTCATTCACAAGCTGGAATACTTCTTGAACGCTCGCATTATAGGCGGAGAAGTTCAAGCCAGAGCATGGGAGCTACTCTGCGCAATGCTGGTGATGGAGTCTGTATTCGGTATAGCCGGGTTGATAGCGGCTCCGGTAGGATACGCCTGGATTAAGGAGGAGCTGAGGAACAAAAACGTTATTTGAATGATAGGGGCGCTGAGAAGGCCACCGGGAAGCCCTTTCTGTGGTGCTCCGCGCACGGCGAGCATGCATAATGCGACATCGTAGTGTATCAACGCATCTCAGCCTCACGATGCATGTTGGCGCCACGCCCAGTGGGCCCGAACCCTCCGGCAATCCCGCGTTCTGCGCGGGACTAATATTTTCACGGTTAACTGGAAACGTACCGATTTGTCGTGTGCGGGCGCCCCAATGAGTCATTTCTCATCCAACAAACGGAGCTAATGCAACAATCCATAAAATAAATGAGGAGAGTGAATGCGAAGGTCATCCCCGATTTTTGTGGTGGCAATCGTTGTTTTTGTATTATCCGGAGTGCTGTACGCACAATCCGCTGATCATTCCGTTTTCCAGGTCTCTACATACCAGGCTTTGAAACAGGGCGTATTCGATAATGAAACAACATTCGGAGAACTAAGCAAAGAAGGAGATTTCGGCCTGGGGACATTGAACGGCCTCGATGGAGAGATGGTGGCCCTGAACGGCGAATTCTTTCAGATCAAAGCCGACGGCAAAGTTTATTCCATTCCGGACCATGCAAGGACGCCGTTTGCAGTGGTGACTTTCTTCGTTCCCGACAAAAAAGTGTCCTTGCCGCAAGTTAACAGCATGAAAGAGTTGCAGAAAACTCTGGACGAGATACAAGCAAACGGGGACAGCGTATTAGCCATAAAGGTTAATGCAACCTTCTCGCAAATTAAGGTCAGGAGCGTGCCCAGGCAGGAAAAGCCGTATCCGGGACTGGAGGAAGCCCTCAAGCATCAAACTGAATTCGAGTTGAAGAATGTTCGAGGCACGCTGGTGGGCTTCAGATTTCCCGTGTACATGGATGGTGTGTACGTTCCAGGAGATCATTTACACTTTATTGCCGCGGACAAGAAAAGCGGCGGTCATGTCATGGATTGCAGCGCGGATGATGGAGATATTGAAATAGCCGTAATTTCCAGCCTATCCCTGAAATTGCCAAAATAAGGCGCGGATTATCGGGTTAGGTCCCCAGGCAGTCCAGAGTCAGTAGCCAGACAGGAAACGGAACGGTGGACGTCTTCAGGGTCTGTCTCTTCAAGATTATGCTTCCTATAGATTTGCATTCGCGTCCCGCGGGATGAATCTTGGGGAGACCCTTCGGGACTCTGCGAGTTCTTTGCAAACATGGGCCGCCAGAATGGATTCTCAAGTCATTAAGACCCCTACAATGATTTCTCGCCTTGATTGCAAGTGACTGAATTTTAAAGTGAAGGTCGGCTTTCCAAAAAAAACAGAGATTCTTCTGTAAGCATTCACTTATGCGGGGGGACAGGAAGAGTTCGGGGGACGATCTTTGGTTGTGTTTCGATTTTTTCCTCGCGTTTATTTGGAGAGAATTGTATAGACACGAGCGCCCATCATGTTTCGAGG
>JBKQRG010000035.1:0-9905 GCA_052144015.1 Desulfomonilaceae bacterium | reverse complement strand
AGAGGCGTTCGTCACTTCGCGGACACGGCAGCATGTCCTGCCTCCTTCTTTGAGACTATGTTGCGTAGTATGGCAGGCATTAGAAGAATTGCAAGCAAAAATCAATAAGTCGCGTTGTAGGGTTAATTAACTGGGTACTCACCGATTGTCGTGTGTGGGTTCCCAATTCTGTCATTTCTCCTCGTTGTGCCGGAACAGAACAGGAGTTTTTGGGGAAAGGTCCTGGATCCCGAACAGAACGCGGGATTGCAAAAAGGGGTTTTCAAGGGAGATCTTCGCTCTCCTCCCGATCATCGCTTCTTCAGACCAGTACCCCGCCCGCGTTTGGCTGGTTTGGCTCTTCCAGCTTGTTCCTTCTGCCAGGAAGCATAGTGCGTCCGGATCGACGCGATCGCTTCATCAGCGGTATTGACGCAGATCGGGATCTGTATGTCCTCCGGATTCGCTAGCGGGAACTCGGGCCCGAGCATGTGCTCGCGCGCCCACTCCAGAAGGTCCGCATACATTTTCCCGATCAGGATGAGCGGCGTTCGGTCAAGATGCCGCACTTGGCCATCATCCCGATTGCCGGCTATAAATCTGCTTGTCAGCGGTCCAGCGGCTGCGAAGCCCATCTCCCCTTGCGTTCTTTACCCAGGGCGTCTGCGGCCCAGATAGCTGACTCAACCATTTCAGCGGTCACGGAGAACCATGTAGCATGAATAGTCTCGCCCTCTGACGTGGTTGCCTCAGCTACTTTCCTGATGTCCTCGCGGCTCGGGCCGGATATGCCCAGATCCTCCAAACAGACCGGCAACCCCACGCTCAGGCAAAAATTCAAGACCTGGTCCACGTCTTTTGACGGTCGGCCCTCCAGGACCATTTGCGTAAGAACTCCGAAAGCCACCTTCTGTCCATGAAACTTGTCGTGCGAAGCTTCCAGAACCGTCAACCCGTTGTGGAGGGCGTGAGCGCCGGCCAAGCCTCCGCTCTCAAACCCCAAGCCGCTTAGCAAGGTGTTGGCTTCGACTATTGCTTCGACGGCTGGTGTCACTGATTTCTTTTCCACAGCCAGCTTCGCCTGGAGCCCGTACTCCAGCAACGTGTCATAGCAGAGTCGAGCCAGCGCAAGAGAGGATAGGGTGGGCGGGCAGGCTCCGGTAAGGGCATTGGGTTTGCAGCTCTTGGCGCACGTGTCCGCTTCCCAATAAGTGGCCAGAGCATCTCCCATTCCGGATACCAGCAACTCTACTGGTGCATTAGCCACCAGAATCGTGTCAACCAGGACGCAGTCCGGATTTTTTGGTAGAAGCAGGTAGCGTTCGAAAACGCCGTGCTCCGAATAGATGACCGACAATGCCGAACAGGGGGCATCTGTGGCGGCAATGGTGGGGGCAATTATTACGGGGATTTTCATTTCATATCCCATCGCCTTGCCTGTATCGATTACTTTGCCTCCACCTGCAGCAATGATAAGATCAGCGCCGCTGGCCTTGGCCACGCTCACCAACCGACCGATCTCCTTGTCCGAGCATTCGCCGTTGAACACTTCCTTGCGGCAGCCGACCTTGTTGTCTTTAAGGCTGGCCTCGACCATGGAACCGCACACGTTGAGCGCGGTCTTTCCTCCTGTGAACAAGGCATTGGTACCCATCCGGGCCGCGTGGACCCCGATTTCAGCGATGGCGCCGGCTCCTTGAACGTAACGACCGGGCGCCAGGAACATTCGACTCATTCCAAGACCTCCTAAAGTCTAAATCCGATGGCCGCTTTCCTGCCGAAGAGTAAGCCGGACTTGACGTGCGGATATGTTTTGCGGTTGTGATGGATGTTACTGCACACGTGGTTACCCTCGCAAGTCCTGTTCTTGGCGAAGGCGAGGCGCAGCCGAATCGTTTTCTTTTTCGCGATTGTTTTTGATAACTCGTATGTACACTCCCAATGACAGGCTTTTAGTTACGCGAGGTGCACGTTTGTCATTGCGAGGCCGTCAGGCCGTGGCAATCTCAAGATGTGTTCCTGCCACCCATGAGAAATAGAGACTGCTTCGCTGCACTCGCAATGACAGGCCCTGGGTTGTGCGCTCGCTATGACAGCCCCCAACGTGTCATTGCGAGGAACGAAGTGACGAAGCAATCTCAGGATTTGGTACGGTCACGCGTAGAATAGAGATTGCTTCGCTTCGCTCGCAATGACATTCTTTGGCCGCCTGTAACTGAAGGGTAACTTCGGGGCAAACAGCGATCTTGACATCGAATCAATCCGTGCTGTAAATTCACTCTCATTAAACAAAAATTTCCCTTCAGTAAATGAAAAGCCTGGAAGAACCACCTGAAAGGTCCATCGAACAGAGAATAGGCCAGCGGATTCGGAAGCTGCGTAAGGCCAAAGGGGCTAACTTGGCTCAATTGGGCGAGGCCACGGGGTTGTCAAAAGCCCTGTTAAGCAAGATTGAGAACGGGAAAGTCTCTTCCCCTGTCTCCACGCTGGCCTTGATTGCCGACGCCTTGCAGGTCAGGTTGGGGTTTTTCTTGGACGATGAGATTGGCGGGGAGACCCAAAAGTGCGTTCTGGTAAAGCGCGATCAAAGGATCCAGCTTTCCAAGGGAACCGAACAATTCGGCCTCTATTATGAAATGCTGGCGCACCAAAAGCCCAACAAGATAATGACGCCTTCCATCCTTATTGTGGAGCAGCGGCGGCCAGCCCCCGTGCTATTCACCCACCCGGGCGAAGAGTTGCTCTTTGTACTGGAAGGAAAAATGGAATTTACCTACGGGAATGACAAGTACGTCATGGAAGCCGGGGACTGCGTCTATTTCGACGCGGAAGTGCCACATGGCGGACGCAACATTGCCGAAGCCCCGGTCAGAGTACTGATGGTCATTTCCGTACGCTGAATCGCCTGAAACCGGTTGGAAGACTTCCAATTCCACCTCAGCCCTTACAAATCAGAAAGTTACGGAGCATCAGCCATGTCGGCGATCGCTTCCGGTATGTCGTACATCAACAGGAGGTTTGCATGCAGAAAGTGGTGGTAAAGAAATCTGAATATCTTCACGGCGCTCCCATGGAATCTCGACCGGGGGTAAAAGATATCAAAGTGATTTACCCCGAGACGGGCATGGCCGCCAAGACGCTTTGCGTGGGGATTGTTGAAATCGACGCCGGTGCCCATTCACCGCGGCATCGTCACAACTGCGAAGAAACTTACTATGTCCTCAGCGGGCAAGGCTATGTTCAAACCGACGAAGGTCGCCACGAGTTCGAGGATGGCGATGCGATCCTGAACAGAGAAAATGTGTTTCACAGCGTTTACAACACGGGGTCTGAGAAAGTGCGTCTGTTGGTGGTCGGAGGGATCATGTTTGTACCGCTGTGGCCCAAATGGCCGACGGACTCACCCTATGAGATCGACCAGGGGGACGTAGGATAGAGGTACGGAATGAAAATCACGCGGGTATCCTTTCTTTGTTGCCAGTATCCGTTGGCAAAACCGATCAGTTTGTCCTGTGGGGTCTTGAGCAGCCGCAATTTCGGCCTGGTGAAGATTGAAACCGATTCCGGCATAGAAGGTTGGGGAGAAACTTCAATTAATTTCCCTCCGTGGACGTTCAAGGAGCGCAAAGCAACGATAGAGGACGGGCTGGCGGCTCTCTTGATAAACGAGAATCCGCTGGAAATCGGGCGGCTCTGGAACAAGATGTACTCGGCTGTTCGCAGTTTCACTCGAATGTGGTCGGAAGGTGCGCTGCTTCAGGCCATAGGCGGTTTGGATATGGCATTGTGGGACATTGCAGGAAAAGAATACGGGCAGCCGGTGAGTGTTCTAATGGGCGGCCGTTACAGGGATCGGGCTGAAGTGTACGCTACGGGCTATAGCCTGGAGCAACTCGTCTCAGGGGCTGAGGATCTACATCTCAAGGGCTATCGTGTAGTCAAGACGCGCGTCGGTTACGATGACCAGAACGATCTTGAAAGTGTTCGTCGCATTCGGGAGGCGCTTGGAGAACATATCGGCCTAATGGTGGACGCCAATGGCGCTTATTCATATCCCCGTGCAAGGCGCATGGCCCGATTCTTGTCGGAGTACGACCTCTACTGGTTAGAGGAGCCGGTTCTCAGCGATGATGTCGAGAGTTATCTCGCTCTGAAAAAGGAATTCCCTCTACTGCCTTTCGCCTGGGGCGAAAACGGTTTCAGCGTAGAGGTCTATCAAGAGTTTGTAAATCAAGCCGCGGTCGATGTTGTCATGCCTGATCCCAGCAGGTGCGGCGGCCTAACCCAGACGATCCGCCTTTGCGAAACAGCCTGGCGCAAAGGGATTCCATTTTCTCCACACCACTATGGTTCTGACTTGGGCTTCGCCGGTGCGTTGCACTTGGTAGCTAGTCAACCGAACTTCAGTATTATGCTGAGAGATGTGTCTGATTGCCCGTTGCGTGACGAAATTATCGAGGAGCCGTTCACCGTCACCGACGGAAAGGTTGCTATTCCGAACAAACCGGGGCTCGGGGTGGAACTGAATCAAAAAATGGTTGAGAGATACCTCGTCAAGGAGTGAAGAGGAGCACATGACTCTGGAGCCGATTCTCATAGATGGCGGATGGGAAAGCGCGGATTCGCCGGTTGGATCATTTCAATCGGTTAATCCGGAGCTGAAGGCCAGCCTGCCGCAGGCTTATCCGATTTCCAGCCTCAAAGATGTGGAACGAGCCCTGGCGGCAGCGCACGAGGCGGTTGAACAATTACACGCGGTGTCCGTTGGCGTGATTGCAGATTTTTTGGACCAATATGCGGACAATATCGCGGACGATAAAGCAGCGTTGGTTGAAATTGCTCACACAGAGTCTGCCCTGCCCAGGGAACCGCGGCTAACTTCTGTGGAACTGCCCCGCACGATCGATCAGCTTCGTCAGGCTGCTCGCGCAGTACGTGATCGCTCCTGGTGCATGGCTACCATCGATACCAAAACAAACATACGGTCTAAGTATGCCCCTCTTGGAGCGCCGGTCGCGGTTTTCGGCCCCAACAACTTCCCGTTTGCCTTCAACTCGTGTGCGGGGGGAGATTTTGCCGCCGCTATCGCCGCCGGCAATCCGGTCATTGCCAAAGCCAATACCAGCCATCCCGGCACGACTCGTCTATTCGCAGAAGCCGCTCGGAAAGCCGTTCAAGCCAGCGGTCTGCCCCGCGGCATGGTTCAACTCATCTACCGCCTGCGCCCGGACGACGGTTTTCACTTCGTATCTCATCCTCTGCTCGGAGCCACCGGATTTACCGGCAGCAGGGCAGCTGGACTCAAATTAAAAGCGGCCGCAGAAAAGGCCGGTAATCCGATCTATTTGGAAATGGGCAGCCTCAATCCGGTTGTCGTTCTCCCTGGAGCCCTCGAAGAAGGCATAGACCAGTTGGTTGAAGAATTCTTCACTTCCTGCACCATGGGCGTAGGCCAGTTTTGCACCAAGCCGGGGTTGATTGTCCTGTTGGATGATCACCGTGGTCGCGAATTTTGTAGTAAGGCCCGTCGAATCTTCCAGCAAGGATTACCCGGTGTTCTATTGGCGGAAAATGGACCCCGAGACCTTACAGCAGCTATTGACACCATCACGTCGCATGGAGCCGAACTTCTGGTCGGAGGATCTTCAATCGATGCCCCGGGATACTGCTTCCAGAATTCCTTGTTGCAGGTGTCGGGCGGCACATTCCTGGCAAATTCCGGCCCATTGCAAACCGAAGCATTCGGTCCGGTCGGTCTTCTATTGATGGTTCGAGATGAAGATGAGTTGGTCAAGGTTATCGAAAAGATCGAAGGTAACCTGACCGGGAGCGTGTACAGCCACAGTGCGGGAAAGGATGATGAACTCTACAATCGGATAGAACCCGTGCTGCGAAGGCGGGTGGGTCGATTGCTTAATGACAAGATGCCTACCGGAGTTGCCGTCAGTCCAGCCATGAATCATGGGGGCCCGTACCCGGCTACGGGTCATCCGGGCTTCACATCAGTCGGCATTCCAGCTTCCATGCTCCGCTTCGCCGCTCTGCATTGTTATGACAATGTCCGGCCGCTCCGTCTTCCACCGGAACTACAGGACAAGAACCCCACCGGACGAATGTGGCGGTCCATAGATGGCGAGTGGACCCAGAGGGATATTTAGAGAGGCGGACCTGGTAACGCGATATGGCACAGCCTCAGCCGTAGCTTACTTGTATTTGAGTGTCTCGCTCAATAACGGTCTTCAAATCAAATCTGTTGATTAGTGGAGTGATCGAAAGGAGGTACTTTCACGATGAGTGGTACTCAAACACTGGAACAACGCACAGTCAAAAGGGTATTTTGGCGGATAATGCCTTTCCTGGGACTACTGTATTTCGTTGCATTCCTGGACAGAGTGAACGTCGGGTACGCGGCTTTGGTGATGAACAAGGACCTTGCTTTCAGCAACACCGTTTATGGCTTGGGAGCAGGGTTGTTCTTCATTGGCTATTTCGTCATGGAGATCCCGGGCAACCTGATCATGACAAAAGTCGGTCCCCGATGGTGGATCGCACGAATCCTCATTACCTGGGGGATAATTTCAGGCATGACGGCTTTCATTAGCACCGCCACTCATTTTTATGTAATCCGTTTCCTGCTTGGAGTGGCTGAGGCAAGTTTTTACCCTTGCATAATTTATTATCTCAGCACTTGGGCTCGGAAGAGGGACCTTGCCAAGGCAGTAGCTTTGTTCATGATGGCCGTGCCGGTCTGTAATGTTGTTGCCTCCCCATTTTCCACCTGGCTGCTCGGGATTGACTGGCTGGGGCTGGCCGGCTGGAAGTGGATGTTCGTCGTCGAAGCGGTACCGGCGGTCATTTTGGGTATCCTCACTCCCTGGTGTCTTTCCGATAAACCCGAAGATGCCAAGTGGCTGGCCGAAGATGAGCGTTCGTGGCTAATGACAGCGCTGGCCGAAGAACAGGCAGCCAAGCTGGAGAAGAAGAAATATTCACTGATGCAGGCTTTCACCGATCGTGATGTCCTTGTTCTCTGTTTGATCTATTTCTTCATGAATTGCGGAAATTATGGACTAACCCTATTCCTTCCAATCATGGTGAAGGCGTTATCAGCTCAAATCAGCAATCAGATGGTTGGTTTTCTGTTGATGGTTCCGTATGCAGCCGGCTTCTGTGCGATGTATCTTTTCGGGCTCGGCTCGGACAAATCGGGTGAACGACGGGGCTATTGTATGGTTGGCTTGGGTCTTGGCGCTATTGCTTTGTTCGGAAATGCTTATTTTGGGGAGGCTAGTCCTTTCATTGCAATTGCCTTCTTCACCCTTGGAGTGTTTGGGTTGTATGGCGCCTATCCTCCTTTCTGGACCATACCCACATCGTTCCTTACAGCCGCTTCAGCAGCCGGTGCCATCGCTATGATCAATAGCATCGGCAATCTTGGCGGCTTTGTGGGCCCTTACGCCATGGGCTATCTTCGTGAAGCGATGGGTTCCTTCGCCAGTGGTGTATCGGTTCTAGGGGTCGGGTTGCTGTTGGGCGGAATTCTCCTGATGACTCTCAAGAAGACAGGAAAGGAATAGAACAGATAAATATTCTAGACTGTTGAGGCAAACAATAATTGCGAAATAAGATAGGGATTCATTCATCGGGAGCTGATTCAGATTCCCTGAATTAAGGGAAGCTGTCGCTCCCGATTGTCACTGAGCTAGATAGCGTAATTAGCGGGCGACTTGAGAGGGGTTCCACGCACAATTGCTGGAGCCCTGGAGGGCCTTCTTGGGAAGAAATCGTAAATGGATTATTGCATTAGCTCCCCAGAAGCATCCTCCGGTATCCGATGAGCGCAACTGAAGCCTTGGTGACTCATCCAATGACAGACCCCAACTTGTCATTGCAAGGAGTGAAGTCCCGCGTTCCGCGGGAAAGCAATCCCGGATTCGTTCCTGCCGCTCGTGAGAATAGAGATTGCTTCGCTTCGCTCGCAATGACAGTCTTTGGCCGCTGCTAACGGAGACTACTGGCACAGCAGGAGCAGCGTGGTTTCGCGCATGAACAATGTGATCAGGGAAGATGCGAGCCTGCGGAGGCGAATAGAGGGGATCGAGCGGGGGCTCCAGATGAACGACCTGACCCCACCGGCCTTTGATGATGGGTGCGGTCCCACTCTCCACGGGGCCAACACGCATCTTGAGACCGAGAGCCCTCGACACATCTCATGTTGCGGTACTTTCATCATTCTGTGATCAAACGCCAGCCATCTAAGAGTTTTTTGCCGGAGCAACTGTGTTGGGTGTCAAGTATTTTTTGGATTAAAACATATCATGCCCGTTCAAGGGGCCAGACGATCTGTCACATCCATACCAAAATATCCGGCACAATCCCTAACAGTCCTTACCCAAACATACAAGGGGCCGGGAACCGGCTTTTTACACAAAAAGCGGGTTCCCGGTATTTCTTTCGCTTCCGGCATTCGGGCAACCGGGTTCCCGAAATTTCCCCTCTTCCATCCGCTCAGAGCACGAGGGTGCGGCTTTGCTCTCTGAGGTAGAGTGGCAGATAGTGCAGTCCTCCAGCGTTTTTTCCCGTAGCGCCGGACGCCTTCCATCCGCCGAACGGCTGAAATCCCGGCCAGGCCCCTGTAGTGGCTCCCATGGCTCGGTTCGCATACACGACGCCCGCATGGATGTTCTCGAAGAACCACTCGCATTCCTCACGTGAACCGTAGAATCCTGCGGTGAGGCCGTACTGCACGTCGTTGGCTTCTCGCATGGCTTCGGCCAAATCGCGAACGCGAGCCACCATTACTATTGGCACGAACATCTCATGCTTCCACAGGTGATGATTTAGGGGCACGTCCGTGACTATGGTCGGCCTACAAAAAAATCCCCGGACGTATTCGCCTTCGGAAAGAATTGTTCCTCCGGTAGCTATTTTGCCGGCAGAGGAAAGCTCATCCGCGTACGCCTGAAAGTTCTTAAAGGCCGTTCGATTTACCACGGGGCCAAGGTACACCTCGCGAGCCGTCGGGTCGCCGATCACGATCTTTTCCGTGAGGTCCACGAGTTGATCCAGCAGCTTGTCGTAGACCGGTTCCTCGACGTACACCCTTGAGCACGCGGAACACTTCTGACCCTGAAGCCCAAAGGCCGAGCGCATGATGCCCAGGGCTGCTTTTGAGATATCTGCGTGACGTGAGACAATAGCAGCATTTTTCCCGCCCAGTTCGAGGACGCATGGCCGAACGTAATCCGATTTAGCCCGTAGACGGTACAGATTCATCCCTACGTTGTACGAACCGGTGAAAGTCACCCCGTCCACTTCGGGGCTTGAGGCCATGGCCTTCCCTACCACTGCGCCCGGCCCGGTGACCAGATTGAAGACGCCATCGGGCAAACCCGCGTCCCAAAGGCACTCGGCGAACAAACGAACGGACCACGGGACGTCCGACGAGGGCTTTGCCACAACTGTATTGCCCGTCACCAGCGCAGCGCCGACCGGGCCGCCGGTCAAGGCCGTGGGGAAGTTGAACGGGCTGATCACCAACCAAACACCGTAGGGCCGAAGCGCCGAAGTATTGTGGGAAACAACGCCGGGAATCGGATCCTTTCCCATCTCTGAGATGAAGCCGTTGTTCTTCTCCATCTGATCGCAGGCGTAGCTGATCAGGTCCGCGGTCTCTGCAACTTCTCCCAGGGCCTCCATGCGGTTCTTGCCCACCGACATTGTCATGGCCGCCCCGATTTCAAACGTGCGTTGATCGACGAAAGCCGCCACTTTCCTCATCAACGCCACCCGCTCTTGCCCTGAACATGTCCCACAATTTTGCTGGACACTGTTTGTCGACGGTGCTAAAAAGGGGGCATGCAGGTAATTGGACAGGAATTCAGCGACGAACTCATCACACGGATTGCGACCGCTGTGGAGACCGA
>JBKQRG010000034.1:0-7789 GCA_052144015.1 Desulfomonilaceae bacterium | reverse complement strand
AGCAGGTCGGCCAAACGCCGGCCGCCCCAGAGCCGATACTGATAGATCGGTTCGAATCGCAGGGGATACAGAAGTATTTGACTCATGGTATGTCTCCTCACTCTCATCCATCGCCAGCAGGCCCTTGGCAACGCGGAAGCGCTCTTCACCGCTTCCGACCTCCGGCATCGTGGTGTAGGGCTTCACCGCGACCACCCAGGGGGTCATGATGTTTTTCGCGTCCGTCGGCCGGATCCTTTTCGACAATTACGCCACCCGTTGCCTCGTCGTTCAATCGAAACACACGGGTAGTACCGCCGACGAATTCGCAGACCTTGCCGTCGACGCACAACGAAATCGGCGGCGCTGCGCCATCACGCCCGCGGACTTTGAGCGAGTCGCGCGTCAGCCGCAGATCGAGTGAATGCCCGCGGTAGCGGATGCGAATGTAAAGGCGCTCGATCTCCCGCGGCAATTCCGGATCAAGTCGCAGAACATCGCCTCTTACTTCGATACCCGTCCATACACGCTGCACCAGATCGACAGTTCCCGCCATGGCACCAAGGTGAACGCCCTCAGCGGTGGTGCCCTGCTGGACATCGCTCACGTCGCTCTGCAGCGCCTCCGCGAAGAAGTCCATGGCGCGCTGCCGGTCGGAACGTGCCAGGACCCAGGCATGCACCACACGGCACAGCGTGGAGCCGTGGGACGAGCGGCCGGTATAGTATGCGATGTTTCGCGGAATGGTCTCGTATTCGAACGGATAGCCAAGACGCTCGAACAATTCGCCGAGTTCCTCAGCGGAAAATAGGTAGAACAACATCAGCACGTCTGCCTGTTTCGAGAGCTTGTAACGGTTGGCGCTGTCGTTCTCCATCTCGAGGATGAGATCGAGACGCTGAATATTGCCGTACCGTGTCCGGTAGTCCTCCCAATCGATCTCACGCAATTTTTCGTAGCCCTCGAACTGGCTGATGATCCCGTCGTCATGGAACGGGACATACATCCTGCGACTGATATCGCCCCAGAGCGCGATCTCCTCCGCGGACAAGCCAAGCCGCGTAGTGAGTTCGACGCGACGCACGTCGGACAGTAGATCGAGAACCTCCAGCGCCCGGCAAAGCACCCACACGGCCATGATGTTGGTATAGGCGTTGTTGTTCAGGCCGGGCGTTGCTGAATCCGGATAGCCGTCGTGAAACTCGTCGGGACCCATCACGCCGCGGATCTCGTAGCGCCCGCGCTCGTCATCGAAGCTCGCTATGCTCGACCAGAAGCAGGCGATGTCGAGGATCAGCTCCGCTCCGTAGGAATGCAGAAACTCGACGTCGTGAGTGACCTGGAAATACTGCCAGACGTTATGGGCGATGGCGCTGCTTACGTGGCGCTGCAAGTAGGAGTTGTCGGGCACCCAGCGCTGCGAGCGCGGGTTCAGGTTGAGCGCCTCGGTCTCCTCCTGACCATCGCTTCCGCTCTGCCAGGGGAACATCGCTCCCTTGTACCCGGCAGCGGCGGCGGCGGCGCGCGCCTCGCCCAGGCGCCAGTAACGGTACATCAGAAGCGATCGGGTGATTTCGGGCATTCGATAATTGAAAAACGGAAAGATGAACAGTTCATCCCAGAATATATGGCCTTGATACGCCTCGCCGGTCCATCCCCGCGCGGGCACACCGATATCGAGTCCGATGGAGTTGGGCGATACGGCCTGTAGCAGGTGAAACATGTTCAACCGAAGCAGCATCGGGACGTTCAACTTGAACCCGGGATCGGCCGGCCGGATATGCACGTCGAAGGAGCGCCACAGGTGCCTCCAGGCGAGCACATGGTCCGCCATCACGGCATCGAAGCGACCAGCGCGCGCTATCTCCTTGCGCGCCTCCAGCCCGCACTCCGAAATAGCGTGGTCGCGCGAGGTATAGAAAGAGGCCAGCTTCTCCAGCCCCAGCGTCTCGCATTGCTTGACGTCGACTTGGAGCTCTTGCCCGATGTATCCCGGTTCCTCGATGACCCGGCGCGGGACATCGAGAAGCTGTCCATCGAGGAACGCTCGCGTTCGCGCCACCTGCGCGACATGAATATTCGACTGGCAGGTGCGCACCAGCAGGTACACGCCGTCTTCGCCAACGACCTTGCCTGCCAGCGGCTCCAGGTGCTTGTTGTTGAACTTGCGGTACAGCTTCGCTCCCGCGTTGACGACGCGCCCGTCAATCCCCGAACGCACAGTGACGCCTGCAGACCAGTTCTCGGCGGTCAGCGTCAGTTCCAAAGCGCCCAGGTGCATGTCATCCATCGAGACCAGGCGTCGCTCCTTGAGCGTACTGCGCCGCCCTTGGCCGTCCTCGAAGCTCATGCTCCGCAACAGCATGCCGCGCCGCAGATCCAGCTCCTGGCGGTAAGACAGGAGCTTGACGGTTCGCACATCGAACCAGCCCTGCTCGGCGATGCGAAACTCAAGAGCCAGCCAGTTGGGGAAACTCACGAGATCCTCGTTCTCGACCACGCGGCCGGCGATGTCGGTGCGCAACCGATTGTAGCCGCCGGCGAGGTAGGTCCCCGGATAGTGTATGTCATCCGCTACGGCCCCGGCGGCGGCTCCGCGCGTTGCGAAATAGCCATTCCCCAGGGTGCACAAGGCTTCGCGGATTCCCTCTCGCGCCGGGTCGAAACCTTCAAACACCAGTGACCACGCGGAAGGCGGGTCCACTGCGACCCCGACTTGCGCCAGATCGGTCACCACGACATCGGCGCCGGCATCGCGCAGCGCCTTCGCGTGCCCGCTGCGATCCACGCCGATGACGCAGCCAAATCGGCCCGCGCGTCCGGCCTCAACGCCGACGATCGCGTCCTCCACGACGACGGCACGCGAAGGTTCTGCCCCGACGCGGCGTGCCGCCTCCAGAAAAGCATCCGGCGCCGGCTTGCCCTTGAGTTCGAGGCGGGTGATGTCCGTCCCGTCCACTCGCGCGTCGAATAGCTGTGCGATACCAGCTGCCTCGAGCACTTCCGCGCAGTTGTCGCTGGAGGACACGACGGCGGTCTTGATCTCCTGCACCCGGAGTTTGCGCACCAGCGAGATCGACGCTTCATAGGAATCGACGCCGTGCTGCTTCAGGTGTTGCAGGAAATACTGGTCCTTCAGATTGCCCAGAGCGTACACGCTTTGCACGTCGGGGCCGTCTTCGGGTCCACCCATCGGCAATTCGATCCCGCGTGACTCGAGGAAGGCTGCCACGCCGTCGTAACGTGGCTTGCCATCGACGTAGCGCGAGTAGTCGGCGTCGATATCAAAGGGGATGAACGGCTCGCCTGCCTGGGTGGCGCGCTGCTCGAGAAAACTGTCGAAAAGCTTTTTCCAGGCCGAAGCATGAACGCTCGCCGTCCTGGTTAGCACCCCGTCGAGATCGAACAGAACCGCGTTGTAGTCCCGTGGGGAGAGTGTGGTGACGACTTTCATATGGCCTCCTGCTTGGCGCTCCCGGCGCGGGCTGCCGCACCCAGATCCCGTTCGGTCTGGGCGACGACCCGTTTCACGGCAAAGAAGCGTTGGCGTTCCGCCGCGCCGAAGGCCTGCTGCTGGCGCACACCGAGATCCGCGGCGAAACGATCGTTGCCGAGCAGCGTGTTGTCCACATCCAGCAGGAACACTACCTTGTCCGGCACCGAAGGGTCAGGCGCCTCGGTATAATAGGCCGTGACGAGTCTCGACACGCTGACGAGCATCAATGGCTCGGCCGGCTTTCCTGCAAAAGGGCTCACTTTCATGAATCGATCCCCCTCCCCGATCGGGTTTACCCATTACCAAACGGTTCGGAAGGCAGAATGGGAGACGGTTTTCTATCTAACTTTCATGCCTTCTTTGACCCTGCGGTAGCGCCGGATAAGTGTGTTCTTCACCGTCTTCCTCCCGTCTGATTCGTCTTCCCAAGCACATGGCTCTTTGATGCAATGGTATCTATAAGGTCATTCCAGGACTTGTCGAAAGATAGGGCTCCCTCGCGCTGGAGTTCGGTCGCGAGCGCCGCATTGTCCACACCAACTTTTGCGAATCCGGCGAGTAGTTCTTCGGCGTCGCCCCCGTCAACCGGCAACACGCGATCCACCTCCCCGTGATCGGCAAAGGCGAGTAACGTCTCCTCGGGCATGGTGTTAATAGTGTCTGGAGCTGCCAAGGCCTTTATGTAAAGGATATCTGAGGCTTGAGGGTCTTTGGTGCCGGTGCTGGCCCACAGGAGGCGCTGTGGCTGCGCTCCGGCTCTGACTAGTTTCTGCCACCGGGGCGAGGCAAGCAGATCGTGGTAGGCTTTGTATGTCCGTTTGGCGATGGCAATACCGAGACTGTTCCGAAGTTCCTCCGGAACTTTTTCCATGACCGCTTTGTCCCAGCGGCTGACGAACAACGATGCGACGGAGGCGACCTTCGGGCTGAGGGCGGCTTCGATCCGCCGCTCGATCCCTCGCATGTATGCTTCGGCTGCTGCGATGTACTGCTCCCGCGAGAACAAGAGTGTGACATTGACTGGCACTCCTTTAAAGACCGTCTCCTCAATCGCCGAGAGCCCCTCACGCGTACCCGGAATCTTGATGAAGAGGTTAGGTCGTTTCGCTCTGCCGTGCAGCACAGTAGCGGCTTTGATACTCCTGGCAGTATCGTATGCAAGAAGCGGTGAAACCTCTAATGACACCCAGCCGTCAACCCCCTTCGTCGCGTCGTAGATCGGACGAAAGAGATCGGCAGCCTGGGTCAGATCCTCCAGGGCCAGTTCGAAGAACAACTCTTCCTGCGACTTTCCCTCCCGCATCTTTTGGCGGATGGTCTCATCGTAGAAATCATTATTTTTGATGGCGTGATCGTAGATCGTGGGGTTAGAGGTGATTCCCGTCACCGAAAGTTCGGTGAAATAATGGCGGAGAGTCCCCTTTGTCAAGAGCCCACGGGTAATGTTGTCAAGCCAGAGGCTCTGTCCGAGGTCGTGCAGCTTTTTGGTCGCTTTCATGGCTCCTTCTATTGTCCAGAGTCGGCTTTCACGTGGCCGAGCAAGGCAGTTAAATCGAAGTACACCATATCACCGATGGGCTCCAGGATGAGGGCACCAAAATCTGTTCTTTGTGGATGTAGATCAGCACCCGCCCCTCGACCGCTTCCCATAGCCCCGACGTATATCATATCCCAAATCCCTATCCCCGGTGGATAGCCCTAATACCCCGACTTACCGGCCGGGGTATTAGGGGCATAATATAAGGACAAGAAGAATGTACCCCTTGAATCTATCTGCCTTTGCAACGATCAATCACTCGTTTTTTTCCATCCCTCCCATTCTGGGGTCCCGTCCTTGTCTCTCAACCGCAAGACTTCATCTCCTCGCTTCACAGTTGTGGCAAGCATGAAAGGTTCACCATGAACTTTGACCCGTGAGCCGGTCACGGTGACATTATCTCCTATTATAAAACGTTTTGCTTTATCAGAGGCTTCAATGTAGAAGGCAGGACCCAGGTAAACCGGCAGGACCTCTTTTTTGTCAGTGAAAACAGTCAATCGCGTGTCCAGGCCGAATCCCGGTTCAGGAATTTGGTCTACTTTTATTACTTGTCCTGAGATGATTTCAATTGTTTTAGAGTCAAAGATTTTTTTGTAAGGGTCTTCTCTCCCTGCACCAGGATGCATCGGGTAACCACCATAATCATAACCATAACCATGACCGTAACCGAAGTCCAGTGATCCCCGTTGAGCATACCCGGGCACATCATAATGCTTGAAAATGCCCTCCCCCCAATGCATATCCGCCATGTTTGGCAAATTGTTTTTGTCAAAAGCGGGTGCTTTTTTCATTTGTTCTTTCGATTGATTGAGGAAGAATATGCCTTCTGATGGAAGCGCTGCAAGGGATGCCCAAGGGACGGGCAAAAGCTTATCACCGATGCTCAAAAAACCACCGGATTCAAGGACAGCGTACACAATTCTTCCCGTATCGATATCGACGACTAAATCCTCAATCTTTCCTAACGTCTCCCCCTTCACATTAATCACCTTGGAGCCTATGATTTTTTCCACCATAACGGCACTAATTCTTTGACCTTCTGCCTTTTTGCTAGTGGATATATCCCCTACGCCCGGCCTCTTTTTCTCTTGAGTAAAGCCATTTGTCACATGAAATAGACCGACAACAGCCAAGAGAATGATTACCAGAAGCCTTCTCATTTTGTATTCCTCCTTTTTTGTTTTACTTGGCAGGGTCTTCATCAAACGCCCTTTTTGCACGCCGGAGCACAGAAATAATAGGTCCTTCCCATATGCTGGGACTTGGCCGGCGCCTTCTTCTCATCCATTTCCATGCCGCAGACCTAATCTTTGTCCATCTTTTTCACCTCCTTTCCTTGCTCTTGCTACTTGTAGAGCCATAAACGCTGCTTTATTTCAAAGGTGATAAAGAGCTTTAGAGGCATATGAACCTTAGGCAGGTTTAGAATTTTATTGAAATGATTGAATGGCCTTTGCCACTAAAGCCTCCCCTCATCCATATTGCTCCATGATCTGAGCTGGGCCATAGGCTATATGGACCGAATCCCCTTAAGGCGCGCAGATAGCTGCCGGGATGACCTGCCATGTCCTTTGCCCCAGTGTCGACTTTAATGCCGGGAATGATTCCCGCAGCGGCGATGACTTTAACCAAGGGAGTACCGTCTTTCTTCTGCTGGCGGATCGTCTCGTCGTAGAGGATCGCGCCATTAATGCACCCACCGAGACCGGGCGTGGTCACAATCATCTCCCGGTAGGCGCACCGGGCCTTCTCGGTCTGGGGAATCCCTAATGTTGCAAAGCGTTTGTTACAGGAGGGATCGCTCTCATCCATCGCCAGCAGGCCCTTGTCGCCGGCGACCAGCCTCCGTGCGGTGTCTATAAGCTCTTGCGCTTTCATTTAGGGTCGCTCCACTTCCAGTTCCGGATTTCCGGCATGTCTTGGCCGTGCTTGTCGATGTATTGCTTGTGCTCGATGAGCTTGTCCTGCACCATCTGCTTGAGGTAGGCCCCCTTGGAGCCCAAATGCGGTAGGCGATCGACCACGTCTTGCACCAGATGAAAGCGGTCCAGCTCGTTCTGCACCCTTATGTCAAAGGCCGTCGTGATGGTTCCCTCTTCCTTGTAGCCCCGGACGTGCAGGTTGCGGTTGGTCCGGCGGTAGGTGAGCCGGTGGACCAGCCAGGGGTATCCATGAAAGCCAAAGATGATGTGCTTGTCTTTCGTGAAGAGTGAGTCGTAATCCGTCTCGCTCAGTCCGTGTGGGTGCTCGCTCTTAGGCTGCAGCTTCATCAGATCGACGACATTGATCACCCGGATTTTCAGATCGGGCAGATACTGGCGAAGGATGGAAACGGCAGCCAAGATCTCCAGCGTGGGCGTGTCTCCGCAACAGGCCATTACCACGTCCGGCTCGGCGTCTTGGTCGTTGCTGGCCCATTGCCAGATGCCAATTCCTTCCGTGCAATGCACGACCGCCGCGTCCATTGTCAACCATTGGGGCAGTGCGTGTTTTCCCGCAACCACCACGTTGACGTAATGCCGGCTGCGCAGGCAGTGATCAAAAACCGACAATAGGCAATTCGCGTCGGGCGGTAGGTAAACGCGCACGATATCGGCCTTCTTGTTGATGACGTGGTCCAGGAAGCCGGGGTCCTGGTGCGTGAAGCCGTTGTGATCCTGCTGCCAGACGTGAGAGGCGAGCAGATAGTTCAGCGACGCGATCTTCCTGCGCCAGGGCAGTTCCGACGTTACCTTCAGCCACTTGGCGTGCTGGCTGAACATCGAGTCGACGAT
>JBKQRG010000033.1:0-7078 GCA_052144015.1 Desulfomonilaceae bacterium | reverse complement strand
GAAAAACCCTTTTGCAAAAGGGTTTTCCCCCTGGACCCCCTTTCCGAAAATTCCTAAATGGTTGCGGTGTAATGGGGAGAAATGACTGATTTGGACGCCCGCACACGACAAATCGGCACATTCCCGGTTAAGCTTGAAAATATTAGTCCCGCGCAGAACGCGGGATTGCCGGAGGGTTCGGGCCCACTGGGGCGTGGCACCAACATGCATCGTGAGGCTGAGAGCCGTTGATAAGCTCCGATGTTGCGTTATGCATGCTCGCCGTGCGCGGAGCACCATAAAAAGCGGGTTCCCGAAAAGATTTCTGACTCAATGTAGCCCGCAAAATGTAATCTTTTCCGCAATCAAGCTCAGTCCGGTCAGTCTGATTGTCCCTTTCCGACAACAAACTTGTGCTTGAAATATTTCTTGCGGATCTGCCCGGCTTCTTCCTCGATCCAGCGATCCAGGCCGACTTTCTTGATACGGCAGAGGTTGAATACTTTGAAGTTGTGCGGATATCTGGCAGCCTGATCGGCCGTGGGCGCCAGGAAGGCGCAAGGGAAGTCGTCACAGTTGCAGCACAAATCCACACCCTTTGCTTTGACGCAATCCAGAGTGGCACACCCGTTTGGAGGCAGATGAAAATGCTTTCCGTCTTCCTGGCGGCAGCCCCTGCACGGTATTTGTTCCTTCGGAACACCCATTTTGGAATGAATCAATTCGGAAAGCTCGCTCGTCAGGTTGTCTTCGTACAGTTCACAGTTAAAACAATCCAGACCACACGGTGCTGTTAACGCCTTTTTGTCTTTCATGGCTCCTCCTTGTCTTCGGGTCATTCTCGTGCCTTGTCAATGGACGATGTGACCATTGATTCCTGAATACGGTTTGTGCGATAGGTTTTTGACCTATGGATTATTGCATTAGCTCCTTTTTATTGGAAGAGAAATGACTTTCACTTGAAAACCGAGAGCCATCCGGACTCCCCGCGGAGCAAAAGAAATAGCCTATTGATCTATTATACGATTGATCCGGACAGATGAAAACGATCGCGTTCCGCACTTTAACGGACCCGCAACTGACCCAGTACTGATTTTTGGTTGACAGTGGACCGGACGGTGAGTTATCTAAAAAACTAGAGAAATGGTGCCCTTTATCAAGGTGAAGTCGGTTTTGGCTGCATCAGATCGTGTGAACCTCATACAAAGATTTTTTCGGGGTTTAGCGGAGCCATCCCTCCATCCCTCAAGTGCCAAAACAGTCAAGATGGCAAATCGCCGCATAATTCCCGATCGAGTTCAATTGGTAGCCCAATGGCTTAGACCTGGCCAGTAGCTGCGAGAAGAAAGACTATTCAGCAAAATTAAGCCGACCGAAAGGATCGGTATTTGAGATACACATAGGAGGTGAACTATGCCCCGACTCGTTGTCCCAGCTTCTGTAGCGAAGGGTCGTTTTGCTGAATCGGTTTCAGCCGCCCTCTCATTGCCGGGTGGTTTGAGCCAAAACCGGTTTGAGGTGGGCTGATGTCGACTATGATTACCTACAGGCATATTTCGAGAACAAGGTGAATTGCGAGAAATCGCTCGCGGTTTCGCAGAAATTTTCATCGTCACAGGGTTTATAGTGAGTGAAGAACGCTTGTGCCATGTGGCAGATGCAAGATGTCAATAGGGTCTTGGAACAAGGAAGACCAGTGGAATGACCGGTCAGGACGCGGATAACTCCACTAACGCAATAGCGCGATGCACAATGGGGGGTGACCCCAATAACTGAGAATCCATCCTATTCGTCGGCGGGTGTCATGAAAAAAAGAAATCACGCTGGCCCGGTTCCATTGCTTTGGGTGACTCTATTCGCTGTAGCCACGTTCGCTCTCCTGGCGGGGAGTTACGCGTATTACCGCTCTGAGACGAACCGCATCCGGCGGCAAAAATATGATGAAATCGCGGCCATTGCGAATCTGAAGGTCGGACAGGTTCGGCAGTGGCGACAGGAGCAGTTGGAGGATGTTGAGGCGGTGGCGAAAGGCCCTATGTTCAAGAGAGCCATAAATGATTGGCTTCGAGGCCCCACAAAGGGAGTGCGCCACGAGGAACTAGCGGACAGGTTGAAAATTCTGCAGCAAGAGATGAAGTATGTGGACGCCATTCTTTTCGACCTCGAAGGCCATGTACTGCTGTCTGCAAGGCCCGAACCCGAGCCTATGAACTCGACGGAGGAAAAGGCGCTTAAAGAGGCAGTCGCCAAGCGCTCTGCGGTGTTAACGGACCTGTACCGCGCTCCGCATGGCTCTATTTTAATGACCGCTGTTGCGCGACTGGCCGACCCCAACGGCCGCCCAATCGCTGTTGTGCTTTTGAGGAGCGATCCGGGGTCTCTCTTGTATCCATTGATCCAATCCTGGCCGACTCCCAGCGAGACGGCTGAAACGCTGCTGGTCCGAAAGGATGGCGATGACGTTCTCTTCTTGAACGACCTTCGTTACAGGCCCAACAGTGCGCTGTCCCTGCGCGAGTCCCTTTCCCGGCAAGAACTGCCGGCAGTTCAGGCGGTGCTGGGAAAGCAGGGGATATTTCAGGGAAGAGACTACCGAGGGGAGGACGTGCTGGCCGACCTGAGCCCTATTCCCGGTTCGCCCTGGTTCATGGTGGCCAAGGTGGATGCAAGGGAAATTTTGGCTGAGGCCCGTTATCGCGGAGCTGTGATCGCTGTCTTTGCCGTAATCTTTATCTTGCTTGCAGCGAGCGCGACTGCTTATGGCTACAGACACCGTCAAGCTCAGCTCTACCAGGACCTTTACCGCTCGGAGCTGGACCAACGAGAGGCTCAGGAACAGTTTCGGACGATCCTCTACAGTATCGGTGACGCGGTGATTACTACGGACACAAGAGGAGTGGTGAAGCAGATGAACCCGGTGGCTGAGAGAGTTACCGGCTGGCCGGAGAGCGAGGCTGTCGGAAGACCATTGGAAGAAGTGTTCTTTATCATCAACCAAGAGACCCGCCGGCCGTGCGAAAACCCTGTCCAAAAGGTGCTCCAGGACGGACAGATAGTGGGGCTCGCCAACCATACTGTTCTGATCGGTCGCGACGGTACCGAGCGGGTGCTCGCTGACAGCGGCGCCCCGATTCGGGCTGAAAACGGCGAAATATCGGGCGTAGTCCTTGTGTTTAGGGACGTGACCGAGCAGTCACGGGCAGCCGAGGAACTGCGCATGCGAGAAGGGATGATGAGGGCAATCCTGGCCGCGTCGCCCGTTGGCATTTTGCTTACGCAGGACAGAAGAATCAAGTGGGCTAACGACTCTTGGGCGAAGATGTTAGGATTTGAGAGTGAATCCGAATACCTGGGTCAACCCACGAGCATCATGTACAATTCTGAAGATAGTTATGAGCGGACCAGGAAGACATTGTACGAAAATCTCGCGTTCGGCGCTGTTTCGGAAA
This sequence comes from Desulfomonilaceae bacterium, assembly GCA_052144015.1. Lineage (GTDB taxonomy): Bacteria > Desulfobacterota > Desulfomonilia > Desulfomonilales > Desulfomonilaceae > DATJPW01. The sequence continues at coordinate 3,650 of JBKQRG010000033.1, read as the reverse complement.
TTGACACAAGTCTGAAACGAAGGGACGGCACGGTATTTGAGGGCAATATACGGGTAAACCTTGTGGATAGCGCCGATCCTGCAAAGGGAACCATATCCGCCATAACCGACACAACCGAGAAAAGGAAGGCCGAGGAATTACTCAGAGAAACCGAGTTCCGATACCGAAGTCTGTTCGATAACATGGTTGATGCTGTCGCAGTGTACCGAACGGTGGGCGACGGTGATGACTTCTTGTTCACTGATTTCAATAAGAGCGGCGAACAGATGGAGGGAGTGAGGAAACAGGAAATCTTAGGCAAGAGCGTTCAAGAAGTCTTCCCCGGCGTCAGGGAGCTCGGACTTTTCGAGGTCTTCCAGCGTGTGTGGCGCACAGGGGTTCCTGAGCGTCACCCGGTCGGTTTGTATAGGGACGAGCGGCTTGAGGGCTGGAGGGAGAATTCCATCTATAAACTTCCTTCCGGCGATATAGTAGCCGTCTATAGTGATGAAAGCGAGCGGGAGAAGGCGAAACAGATTCTCGATGCTGAAAAGAAGAGATTTGAAGCCTTGGCCGAGAGTTCTCCATTCGGGATGGCGATGATCAGGCAGGATGGCTCTTTCGAATACGCAAATCCGAAGTTCCATGAAATGTTCGGTTACGATCTGAGCGAGATCTCCACCGGGAGGGAGTGGTTCCGAAGGGCATTTCCCGACCCAGACTACAGACACGAAGTGATTGCCGCGTGGCTCGAGGACATGCAGAACGCCACTCCCGATCAAGTTAGGCCGAGAATATTCACGGTGAAATGCAAGGACGGGACGCAGAAGATCATTCAGTTCAGGTCCGTGTTACTACACTCCGGCGAACACCTGGTCACCTGTGAGGACATTACTCTCAGGCAAACGGCTGAAGAGGCGCTCCGTAAAAGCGAGGAACTCTTAAAGGAGGCTCAGCGGGTGGCGCACATCGGCCACTGGGAAATCGATTCACCGAGTGGAACTCCCACGTGGTCGGAAGAAATATTTTATATCTTCGGGCTTGATCCTGCCCGAGGTGAACCTTCTTTTGCCGCGCACCAAGACCTCATCCATCCGGACGATTGGGACTTAGTGACTGACTCGGTGACGAGAGGCTCTAACCAAGGTATTCCGTTCGACATTGATTTCCGTCTGATACGGCCCGACAAAAGCATTGGGTGGATGAACGCAAAGGGCTACCCGACCGGAAAGCGGGAAGGGGAATTTTTCGGGATGTTTGGAACAGCCCAGGACATCACCGAACGTAAGCAGGCCCAGGAAGCGCTGCGGGAGAGTGAAGAACAATACAGAGCTGTTTTTGATAACGCAGGTATAGGGATCGACTTGCTGGACCGACACGGCAGAATTCTCAAGGTGAATCAAGCATTACTGAATATACTCGGTTATGATCAAGAAGAACTCAGCCGGCTCACCTTCCTGGACATCACCCACACCGACGACAGGGAAATCTCCAAGAGTAAACTGGAAGCCCTCATGTCAGGAGAGATTGATTCGTACAGGCTCGAGAAGCGCTATGTGACTAAAGACGGAAGCATCGTTTGGGCTGAACTTTGGTCTTCCAGCATCCGGGACGCATACGGAAAGTATGCGGGGACGGTTGCCGTCATTGAGGACATCACGCGGGGCAAGCTAGCGGAGCATGCGCTGCAGGAGAGCGAGGAGCGTTATCGCACTCTTTTCGATCAATCGAAGGATGGGGTTTATATAACAACGCGGGACGGCAAGCTTCTGGAAGCCAATCAGGCCTGCCTGGATCTTCTTGGTTTCACCAGGGAAGACGCACAGGATCTGAACATTCTGGACATATACCCCGAACCCGCTGTGGAAAAGCGAGATCGCTTCCGGCAAAGCATAGAGAAAACCGGTTCCGTAAAGGATTATGAGATCACGCTCAAGACCAAAGAAGGAAGACTGGTCGATTGCCTGACGACTTCAACTCTTAAACGAGCACCGGATGGCACAATTCTTGGTTATCAAGGAATCCTGAGGGACGTTACGGAATACAAACAGCTCCAGAACCAACTTCTCCAAGCCCAAAAAATGGAGGCGATCGGCACACTTGCCGGAGGGATTGCCCATGACTTCAATAACCTCTTGACCGTAGTAACGGGTTTTTCAGAACTGCTACTGGCCGAAAAAGAGCAAGACGACCCGGAGTATGCCGAGCTGCAGAAAATATTTCATGCTGCCAGCAACGGAGCCGACCTGGTACAGCGGCTGCTCATGTTCAGCAGGAAGGCAGAGCCAAAACCTGCCCATATGAATCTCAACAAGCAGATAGTTCAGGTTGAGAAGCTGCTGCGGCGTACCATTCCCAGGATGGTAGATATTAGCCTTGATCTGTCGCCGGATCTTCCGGCTATCAATGCAGACCCATCCCAGATCGAACAAGTGCTGATGAATTTGGCCGTGAATGCCCGTGACGCCATGCCCGATGTCGGCAAGCTGACCGTAAAAACCTCAGTTGTAACGCTTGACAAAGAGTATTGCAGGCTTCACGTAGAGGCCACTCCAGGACAATACTTGCTGTTGGAATTCTCGGACACGGGCCATGGAATGGACAAGGAAACCGTCGAACATATATTCGAGCCATTCTTTACTACCAAGGAGATGGGACGGGGCACAGGCTTGGGACTTGCGATGGTGTACGGGATCGTCAAGCAGCACAATGGTCACATTACTGTCTACAGTGAGGTTGGCAGGGGAACCACCTTCAGGGTCTATCTCCCGGCTATACCCGGCGAGGCAGAAATCAGAGTGGAAAAGCCAGAAGAAGTGCCCGCCTTCGGGACGGAGACCGTTCTGCTGGTGGACGATGAGGAGTTCGTCAGGGAACTTGGCGCTCGGATTCTCACCAAATATGGATACAACGTGCTCCAGGCGGTCAACGGCAGAGAAGCGCTCCATCTTTTCGAGAAAGAACGTTCACGGATATCGCTGGTGATTCTTGACCTGATCATGCCGGAGATGGGCGGCACGGAATGTCTCAAGGAACTCCTTAAGATTGATCCGCAGGTGAACGTCCTTGTTGCCAGCGGGCATTCGGCGGATGCGTCAGTGAAAGACACGATTCAGATGGGCGCAAAGGGCTTTGTCAGCAAACCATTTCGGATACAAGAACTACTCCGAGATGTTCGCAGGATTTTGGACAGCTGAGGGTTCTGTGGATAGCGCCCAAGGACTCCAAAACCTTTGAGATGGCAAGACTGCTGCATATTCCATCAAGCGCACACTTCATGAAATTCCTTGACTGAGCAGACACGTTCGCTAAAATGAACCTGACGACCATTGCATTTTTTTCATTCTGATAATTGTTCCGTCGTCACTTTTTAGGCGATTTCTTCAATTACTATGAGGGGGCCATGCAAATTAATGAAAAGAATGTTGGCACAACGAGGGCGTTACGATTTTACGTGTGGATTTTGATTGCCATGTGGGCGGCCACGGTATGGGGCCTGCTCTTGTGGGGAATCTCTCGAACCACCCAGTCTACCAGACAGCTAGCCCAACTTCCGCGTGCATAAGGGGTGCCATTCATGTATTTCGGGGGTTCCGGTGTAAAAAAAGGCAACAATATCAAGGAGGGGGTTAACAAAAGTTATTTGTAGTGCCAAATATGTGACTTTATTT
>JBKQRG010000032.1:0-8441 GCA_052144015.1 Desulfomonilaceae bacterium | reverse complement strand
ATGTAGCTCTCGGCAATTACTCGGTTGTTCCACTTTGCCTGCAAAGAGAAAATGCGTCGTGAGCCACTTGCTTTTGCGTCTTTCTGTTGAAGGTCTCTAGCGGTATTGATTCGGTGTCCGCGAGCCTCCTGGGGGCATGGAGACTGATTTGCCTGGAATCCGAGCAGATTTATTTTCACATTTTTCAGGTGTTCCTCCGGCAGGTTTGTCACGGGATTCAGAACGGCTAAGATGTCCCCCCGAACCACAGTGAGTTCTTCTCCTGGGGGCACCACCTGGATTTTGTCATTTACCCGAACAGAGAAATAACGGATCTCCGGTTCGAATCCGCTCCCAGAAGCAAACTCTATCTTCGCGGGAACGATCTCTACGGGCAGGGTTCCAATCAACAAACGATCCTTCCAGACCTCGATGAAAGTATCTTCAGAGATGTTTACGCCTTGGCCCAGGTCGCTGAATTCTTCATCCAATCCCGTTATTCGGGCTGACAATCCACGCGAATAATTCGACTCGATATGAACGAGTCTGACGGTGTCCCCACATTGAACCTTGAGGACATCCCAGTCCCCCAGTACTATTGGAGTGCGTTCGTTAATGGACACTATGACGTGCCGTACTATAGGGTCTTCCAGGTACATCCTTGGATTATCAGGGACTATCCCGAATTCCTCCAAGAAGGCGTTGACGACCATGCTCTGATAGCGGACCCGCTGGCGAAAATCCTTGATGGTTTTGGAAGTCTCACTCGCGAAAGCCGGTATCCCCACCTGAGTCAGGGCGTGAAAAGTCGCCGACAATCTTTGCTCTTTGTGGAGGGAATCCTTGGCCGATGTGCGGTGATTGTTGAATTTGTACCGATGTTCCGTCACCGAGATCTGGGGATTAACCCTTTCGATTACACGGCGAACCATGTCACCCAGCCGGATTATCTTCCCGTCCGGTGTCGTGTATTTTTCAGCATCTGCTGAGACGGACTGCCCGTACCGCACGGGGTTTCGCAACTCCGATTCCCACTTGGGCGAATAAAATCCGGAACCATCGTGAAGATTTAAGAAAAAATCACTTTTGTTCATGAGTTCCTTAATTATCCTCACTATCTGGAGGTCCCGGTCACCTCTCTTCTGTGCCCCTGCAAACTTGCGGTTCATGTCCCCTTCGACGCCCCTGTTGTTTTCCACGATGGAAAAGAAATTGGCTCTGGGAACTACTATCAAGTTTCCCTTTCGCAGAGCAATGTCAGCGTAAAGATCTGCTGACAGGTATCCGCCGTGTTCGTCTCCTTGGATACCGCCCAAAAGCAGAAGCGTCGGTCCTGGCGAACTCCCTGTAATTGTATATACGTCCAGTTGAGCCTTCGTTCCCTTGAAATACACCTGATGGGATGTTTCCGCATCCGCTGAGCAGGGCAGTAATGTCAAGCACCATAAAAGCGTTATGGCTAGGGGTGTCAGGAATAAGCTTTGATTATGGTTCATGTAAGTCCCGAGCACTTCAATCAAACAGAACACGTCCCCGAGGCTGCGTCGGATGTTGCATCTGACCTCCAAATGCTCACCCTATGTTCTCGAAATCCAGCTACGCAGTCAATCAGATTCTTTCCCACTTAACTACTCCTCATTCAAACAAGCCATAAGGGGGATTCAGTGCAAAGGATTAAGCCATACAAAGAAATTGGAACCCGCCACTACAACAGTTGCAGGCCCTCACCGGCGTTGTCCCCGATACCAAAGACGACCTCTCAGGATAAATCACGCCTCCTCAGAGATGCTTCGTCTCCCAACCGGGCTGCGTCAGAGACGATATCAAGCTGGTGAGCCGGATGGTTGGGAGTCCATGAACCGGTCCATGAGCGATATTTATACTCCAAACGAACCGGCCGAGACTTGAGAACCGGAAAGAATGTCCCCCACCGAATATCCTCCTGGGATGAGATCGTTGCTCCCCGTTGATTCTACGAAGCGATCTTCTAAGATACACACTCCGGAGGAATGGGAGGAAAGGGTGATGATACTTCCTCCAGTGAACAGGCCCGGAAGAAGGCTGCCTATTTCGGTTTTTCTTCTCCCTCAGGCAGAATCTTGACTATGGCGCACCGTTCCGGATCCAAATATTTTCTCGCAACTCTCAGCACGTCTTCCGCCTTAACTTCTCGTATTTTCCTGATGTATACGGGATCGTAGTCGTAACCTAAACCGTAGAGCGTGTTCAGTCCGATTTCTTCAGCACGGTCCCATGAACTCTGCAGAGAGATCAAATGATTGCCGATCAAATCATTTACCGCTCTCTTAAGCTCTTCGTCGCTCACCTTTGCTTTCTTGATGAGTTCTACTTCTCTGAGCAGCCCCTCGTACGCTCTAGCAGCTTTTGGCGCATCGCAAGCCATGTACAAACCGAAAACTCCAGGCTCCATCCCCGGTCGAAAGAACGAAGTAACATCGAACGCCAACGATTCCTTGTCCCTGAGCTGACGAAATAGCCTTCCCTCCTGACCCAGGACATGGTTGAGGACATCCAGGGGAAAGCGATCCGGGTCGGAAATGGTGGTTGCCCTGAAGCCTATTGCAAGATGGGCCTTTGCTCGGGGAACATGCATGATGTTCTCTCTGACCTTTTCCAAAGGTTCCTGAGCCGGAATCTTCGGCATTTCCAGGGCTGCTGGAGGAATTATCCCGAAGAGTTGCTCCATGCTCTCCAAGACCTTTGGGGGATCCATTCGTCCTACGACCGCGATAACAGTATTGGACGGCACGGCAAAGCGCTTATAAGTCTGTCTGAGATCGTCGGCAGTGAACGACGCAACCGTGGCCACAGTCCCGAGTTTGTTAAATCCGTAGGAAAAACGGGGGAAAAGCGTTTTGTTTAAGAGATTCATGACGTACGTAGTCGGAGTGTCGGGCTCCGTTTTGATATCGTTGACGATCAAATCCCGTTCCCTCTCCAGTCTGTCTTGAGGGAATGTCGGCTCGGTGAACAACTGAGAAAGCAATTCCAAACCCTGGTACCAGTGACGGCTGAAGAAACTTGCATAAAGACCGAATGAATCGTTTCCCGAAAATCCTGATACGGAACCCCCCATGCTGCCGACTTTGCGAGCTATATCCAGATCGGTCATGTTCCCCGCACCCTTGTCGAGCATACGGGAAATGAAATTCACGATCCCTTGCGAGTTTTCGTTCTCAAATCGCTTTCCGCCCAGGCAGGCGATCCTGAAGCTGATGACAGGGTTGGAATTGTCCGCAACAAGGACAACCTTCATGCCGTTGGATAGTTCTTTGAGCAAGGCACGAGGAGGCGGAGAAACGCCTGCTGCTGCACGCTTTGGATGCGGATCGAAGCTGCTCACGATTTTCTCCAACTGTTCGATGCGGAACTCTTTACCTTCCCCTTCAGGCAACAACACGCTGACTGTCACGTTGGGCGGCATTAGATATGCCTTCACCGCTGCAGAGATCTGCTGGGGCGTAACAGCGGAATTCAGAGTAAGATACTTTTCTTCGTACGCTGCGTCCTCAATGTTAGTTTGATACGAGCCCATGCTTTCGGCCACATCCTGAACCGTTTCGCGATTGTACACTTGCTCCGACTCAATATGGATCTTCGCCTGTTCTAATTCTTCAGCAGAAGGAGGAGTTTCGGCCAGGCCGGCCAATTCTTCCATGATTTCTCTGGTGGCAGCTTCCAGATTGTTTGCCGGCAAGGTTGCAGAAATTATCATTAACCCGGGGTCCTTGGGTGTCACGCAGGAGGCGGAAATAGAGGTTACGATGCCTTTTTCCCGTTTGAGGGCACTGGTGAGCCGTGAGTCGTCTCTAGCGCCCAGGATGTCCGCAACAAGGTCCAATGCGTTGACGTCATTGCCTTTCATCGCGGGGACGTGAAAGGCCACACTCAATCTTGTCTCAGTGGCAGCGCTGTCCCTGGCCACCGAGGTCCTTATTTGCTCCTGGGGCGGTTCCTGAGGCAGCGGCGCTTTGAAGAAACCTGTGGGCTTTACATCCGAGGTGAAGCGTTCGACATCTTTCCGCACTGAGACCGGGGCAACGTCCCCCACCACCAATAAGAACATGTTTTCGGGGACGTACCACTTCTTGCGATAATCCATTACAGCCTTTCGGGTTACCTTTTTGAAACTTTCCTTGTTACCTATGATAGGGAACCGGTACTGGCTTTTTATGTAAGCGGTCTTATAAAGCAAGTTGGATGCCACGTGTTGCGGGCGGTCCTTGTCATACAGTTCTTCTTCCAGGACAACCTTTTTTTCCTTCTCAAGCTCATTTGGGTCTATGACGGCTCGGAATGCCGCGTCGGTGATGATATCAATGGCGTGCGACGTTACCGGTGAAGGAACAACAACATGGATCACCGTTTCGTCCCAGCTCGTGTAGGCATTCATTTGCCCGCCGATCTCCTGAACTTCTTTATCAATCTGCCCTACCCCGCGCCTCTTGGTGCCTTTGAACGCCATGTGCTCGATGACATGACTTATGCCACGTTCCGTATCATAGGCGCTGCCCACCATCACCCACATTTGAACGGCAGTCACCTTTCGGGAATGGTCTTCCCTGACAAAAACTTTAAGTCCGTTCGGCATTACAAAATGTGTCAATTCGCCATCCATTGCAGGAGCGGCTGAAAAAAAGCCGGTTAGTATGACCGACAATGCCAACCACAGTGTGGCTATTAATTTATTTGTAAGAAATCGCCGCATGGTATCTCCTTTGTCCAACCAATCAATTGCCTGAGGGGGTGCAGCGCAGATCCGCCTGATGGCGGAGCATGGTCACACGGGTCGACCTTGGCGCTGGTTCGGATCGGGAGGAAACAGTTGACGGAAGTGGTAACCGATTAGAAAGCCTCCCAAAGCACCCGCCACCAAGAAAACGAAGAGTTTCAGATCGCCCTGATCCGTATTCAAATAAGGTTCTACCGGTGGTCTCCCGGCTTCTTTTGCAAACTTCCCCACCACGGACTCATCCACGCCGGACCATTTGGCATCGGGGACAATCCATCCCGTAGCAATTATCCCGGCAAGCACCAGGAGAACCAACCCGCCTATAATAATTCTCTTCATGCTGTTTCCTCCTTGGCCAGCATCACTAGAATTTCCGGACGACGAATTTGCACGAAACGGTACGCGCTTGCAGAAATGATTCCTTCCAGAATCCCCAGAGGAACCTGAGTGGGTACAAAGGCCACCAGTATGGTCAGAAACATGGTTCCCAACGATCCGTCACCGTGCAGAGCCGTAGCTAGAAAGAAAGACGTTCCGGCGTACACGACCCAATCCGATAGCACACCAGCCAGGAAAGCAGCTACAAACCATGAGGCCCCTAAGCGTCTGGCTAGAATAAAAACACCATAGCCGGTGAAGGCTCCCATTACTCCCATAGACAGGATGTTAGCCCCCAACGTGGTCAGCCCTCCGTGGGCAAGGAAAAGGGCCTGAAGCGTCAATGCAATGCTCGCTACAACCACTGTCAATGTGGGCCCAATGAAGATCGCAGCCATTCCAGTGGCACAAGGATGGGAACACGTACCTGCTGTCGGCACAGGGATGGGCATGCAGGAAATTACAAAGACCGCTGCCCCCACCAGCCCTACCATGGATTTCAGGTGTGGTTCCTCTTTGCTGCGAACGCGAAGATCTCGGAGTCCCCAGGCTATGAAAGGAATAGCCAAGGCAAACCACAAGGCAGCCCACTGGGGAGGTAAAATACCCTCCGAGATGTGCATCGCGCGTGCCGGTTGAGAATCCAACCCAAGCATGGTCACCAAAAAGACAAAACCTCCGATTGCCACACGTTTGTTCATATTCGTCTCCTCCGGGGTTTGTCCGGTTCCTCGCATACAGGCAAATGAAAAATCCCCGAGCACATACGTACTCGGGGCACCGTTTTTATCCCGGGTTGCCAAGCTCCTGATCCGCGAAGAGCCGACACTTTTTTTGTTATGGGCAGGTCTTCTGACTTCCGGTTCGTCCTATTCGCCGACCTTCCCATCAATGAATGACAGTGGTTATTCGGCTTTCGTCCCCGGTCACAGCGGCGGGTCCGTAACGGATTTTCACCGTTTTCCCTCTATCCCCGGTCAGCAGGGGATTACCCATGAACAGTGTGAAGATACGATAACGGTGACTATTCATAAAGTCAACCTCATTGTTCCGTCCCTGGTGACAGAACATCCGCCGACCCAAGCTCATCGTCCATGTGACCAAGGTAATTGTTGATGCACTCGGAGCAATTGTGTCGGTGCAGTCACATGCGTGTGCGTTATCTTCGGCTCCTCCATCAGCCAACGGCAAGGTCGTCAAACGGCAGACTCTCGAATGAGGTTCTCGATTTTCGAATCCAGATCCCTAGCGACAGCGAGAGCTTCACGATTTCGGTAAGCGGCCAGAAGATTCGCCATCTTGTCGTACGACAAATGTACGCCGTCTGGCCGCTCATCCACCAGAATCGTGACCGGAGCGTAAGATCCGGCGTCGGGAACATGCTTTACCATTTCTTTCATGACAAGTGGATTGCCGATCACAAAGCGCACGATTTTCGGCGTATCGAGCCGGGTCTCCTTACGTAGAATCGCTCCGTGATCGAGTTCCATAAACATCATCAACCCCGTCACGCCCAGACTTCTATGAACCGCACTTTCCAGTTCAGCGAAGGTCAATGCGCCCTTGGTTGCCTTCATGAACTCGACCATATCCGGATGCCCAACGACCGCTTTAAGCGCCGCCACGACGGCCTCGAACGGCTTGGAAGATGTCACGCTGAGCCGTTCGATCTCGACCTTTCTAATCGTCATGTTTTCACTCCTCTCCTTGAAGCGAATCAGGCGTGGTTCGCAGATTATCGAGCAGCCCGACCTCCCTGGTGACACCTCCGGCCAACGGCCAGAGCTTACCGCCATCGCTGAGGAAATCATTATAGGGATCGACTAAGAGCAAAGCCGTTCGGTCCTCAGTACAGCGAATGTCCAACATCTCGACTCACCTTTTGCCGCCGGCGTATTTAGGCGGAGCGCCGCCGCGCCGAAGACTCTAAGGCCGCCAGCATCGAATCATAGTCCGGCGAGTCGTCGTACCGTGTTCCGTTGATATAAAAGGTCGGCGTGCCGTTAATGCCGCTGCGGATACCGCTCTGGCGGTCTTCCTTTATACGGTTCTCAACAACGTCTTGCCTGACATCGTTCTTGAATTTCCGGAGATCCAACCCGATCCTTTTAGCCCACAAGGGAATGGTTTCCCGCTCGAGGAAGGTCTGCTGTTCAAAAAGCAGATCGTGCATTTCCCAAAACTTACCCTGGAGAGCCGCGGCTTCCGCCGCCTCCGCCGCGATCAGGGCATAGGGATGCGCCTGGGTCAGAGGGAAGTTCCTGAACACAAATCGCAGCTTCTTCCCCAACTTCTTCTGCAAGCGCTTCACGACGGGATAGGCGGCTCCGCAGTAGGGGCATTGATAATCGCCGTATTCCACTAATGTCAAAGGTGCGTCCGCTGGTCCTTCAACGTGGTCACGGTCCGAAACGGGCTGGGTGAGCCTGGCGGATTTGTCCATGATATCTCCTTACTCAGGCATCGAACTAGTTTGGGTCGCCGATCATTTTCCGTTTTTGGCCATCGATTCGAGGGCTTTCAAAATGCCGCCCGCGCCAGGATTGATGCCCACCGGCGAGACGTGACTCCAACGAATCACGCCCTTGGCATCGATTACAAACAACGCCCGCTCCGACTCTCCGTCTTTCTCCCTGTAGACGCCGTCGACTGAGATGCCGATGATTTGCGCTCCAAACTCCGAGAATTCGGGCTTCAACTCATTGTAGAGCCCCAACTGGTCACTACAAACGGGGCTCCAGTCGGCCGGATAGAAGACCAGAACTACGGGCTGTCCGCGAAATTCGTAGAGAGATACCTTTTGATCAGGAGTTGTCGAAAGGGAAAAGTTAGGGGCTTTAACTCCGGGTTTAAGAGCTGCCATGTTATCCTCCTCACACGAATCGGTAGCAATTTGCCTTTCTCCACACTAATTGATAGCTCCAAATATCACTCGGCCTAATACTTTCAGCAAGTTGGCCCATTCCTCAATTTAGCCCTTTAAGGCATAGATGCATCGGCGACAAAAAAGGTTCTCAGGTTGGAAATGGCATTTATGTCGTCATTCCGGCGCAATGACCGGTCCCTCGTGGCAGGCCCGCAATGACAGGCCCCAACCTGTCATTGCGAGGAGTGTTGGTCCCGCGGAACGCGGGATGGCAATCCCGGATTGGGTCTGCCCATAAGCCCTAAGTTGTCATTGCGAGGCCGTCAGGCCGTGGCAATCTCCGAAGCTTTGGGAGATTGCTTCCCCCGTTTTTCAACGGGGTCGCTATGACAGGTCCGCCGACACCACCTGGATACGGGCAAAGGCGAAGACTGTACGCAACACGGCCGTACCTCAGCAAGGCAG
>JBKQRG010000031.1:0-13103 GCA_052144015.1 Desulfomonilaceae bacterium | reverse complement strand
AAGGCCAAATTCAAAAGAGCGAAGGCCGCTTGGCTAGTTTTGACAACTAATGGACCCAATAATGCGGCAACAGTGGCTCCAACGATCACTCCTGCCAGAAGGGATAGGAAGGGATCGGGGTAGATGTGATATGCAAACATGCCGCAACCATAGGCGCCGGCCCCGAGATACAACATGTGCCCGAAGGAAAGCTGGCCCATATGGCCGTACAACAGATCAAAAGCAACTACGAATATGCAAAATATCATGAAATCCGTAATCTTCGGCAATGAAGTGGCATAACCGTAGATCAGGAACCCAAACGCTATGCAGATCAGGGTCAGGGCAGGATATTTTTCCACCTTGCCGAACATGCCTTACCTCAGAAACTAAAGCTCTTCTTCATAGGAAGACGGATTTTCAATAATCCCTTTGTCGGCTATCTCGCGAGAAAAGATGCCTTCTTTCATCACGTACAGCCGGTCCGCCAATCGTGCCACGGTAGAGAGGTTCTGTTCAACTACGATCATAGAGACCCGGTTTTTCATCTTCAACAAAATGTCCACAATTTCGCCGATAATGATGGCGGCTAAACCTTCCGTGGGTTCATCTACGAGCAGGAGCTGAGGGTCGCCAACCAGTGCTCTCCCGATTAGAAGGATTTGGCGCTCACCGCCGGAGAGTCCTTTCGCCTTTGAGTCCAGAAGCGTACCCATTTTGGGATGTATTCCCAATACCTTGCTAATGGCCTCATCCAAATTCTGGCCGCTTGCATACGCGGCAAGTTCGAGATTTTCCCGCACGGTCAGTTCGCCAAAAACCCTTTTGTCCTGGTATACATACCTGATCCCCATGCGGGCCACCTTTTCCAAGGGCAAACCTTCTATCCTCTCGCCCCTGAACTTGACCGTGCCCCCGGCAGGCCGCATGAAGCCTCCTATGGTTCTCAGTAGAGTTGTCTTGCCTGCTCCGTTACGTCCCACAACGCATACCAATTCGCCTTCATTCAGGCTAAGGGATACACCGTGTAGTACTTGAGCATGTCCATATCGGACATCAAGGCTCTCAACGCTCAGTAGCATCCCATCTCTTCCTTGCCCCAATAACACTCTCGAACCTGGGGATCACAGATGACCTTCTGAGGATCTCCCTGGCAGATCAACCTGCCCTCGTTAATTACGCACAGAGTGTCAACCAGGTCCATCAGCTTGGAAATCTTGTGTTCTATGATGACGACGGTGAATTGTCTTTTTATGCGGTTAATGACTTGGCTTATGTGGGCTATGTCCGTCATGCTCAGTCCGGCAAAAGGCTCATCCAGAAGCAGAACCTGGGGCTGCAAAGACAGTGCGAGGGCTATCTCCAGCTCTCGCTTCTCTCCGTATGACATATCCGAGGTCATTACTCCGGCTTTTTCGCCAATGCCAAGAACTTCCAACGCTTGCAGGCATTCATCTTCCAGCGCGGGATAATGAACGTTCTTGAAGAAAAAACGGAGCTTGGAACTGTAGTCCGGACCGTAGCGCACTCGGGCCAGCATCATGTTCTCCAGGACGGTCATGGAGTCGAACACCGAAACCAGTTGAAAAGTACGTGCTATGCCCAGAATTACTCGCTCATGTGCCCGCATGCGGGTGATGTCCCGATCTCGGAAAAGCACTCGGCCCGTTTGAGGTCGGTAATAGCCGGTAAGCAAATTAAAAAATGTCGATTTTCCTGCTCCGTTAGGGCCCATAATACCCGCGGTTCGACCTTCGAATACCTCGTAAGTGATGTCGTTGACCGCTATTAAACCATCAAAGTTTTTGATCACGCCTGCGGTCGATAAGATCGGTTGAGCCATACTCGACGAACCCTATTTCCTTATAGTGGGAGCGGCGGTATTAAGCGCCGCTCCTGATATCAGATACAATCAATAACCTTCGCTTTTGAGAGAGGGCAGGTAGTCATCCCCTGTATAAGCGCCAATCACTTTGACCAAGTCCCATTTACCTTTTCGTTCTTTAGGTCCCTTCCCGACAACCACAAACGCGCCGTACTTGAAAACAGGCTGATGGTCCTCGCGCCACTTGCCCGGACCCTTCATTGAGGGAAATTCGGGCTTACTCATTATGGCTTCTGAGATCTTTTTCGCGTCGGTGGATTGGGCGAGCTCTATGCCGCGGATAAGCTCTTTTACTCCAACGTAGGTTATCCCGGCATAAGGATCCGGCGGTTCACCATAAAGCTTCTCGTATGCGTCCACAAAAGCTTTGCCCTCCTTAACGACGTCGGGATCATTGAAACCTTCAAGGTTCCAATACCAGGACATCAAGGAATAAACCCCTTCGAGGGCCTCGGCGGGGACGCCGCTGCCGAAAACGTTTGTCATCCAGTTGAACCAGATCTTGGTTTTATCCTTTAAACCCAGCTCGTGTGCCTGTTTTATTACAGCAATTGCGCCTGTGCCCCATTGGGCCATCATGCAGATATCCGGGTTGGCTTGCGCGATCTTCTGAATATATGGAGTGTAGTCGGCGGTCTGTACAGGAGCCTCGTCGTAGATTACTTCCACTTTGAATTTCTCAAAAGCTGCTTTAGCACCCTCGTATTGATCGCGGCCAAACGAATAAGCAGGGGCAAAAAAGTAGACCTTCTTGGGTTTCAGATTATTGGCAATGTAGGCGGCGCCGGAATATCCTATCGCGTAAGCGCTACCATGGGCGCCAAAGGTAGTGGGCGCCAGGTCTTTTTTTGCGAACATTTCCATTGGGGCTACACATGTGGTTATGTAGGGGAGCGGCTCATTTACAACCTGGTTGTTCAAAGCATTGGCGATACCTGCGAAAGTTGATCCTATTAAGCCGACAACTTTCTCTTCATTGCGCAGCTCTTTGAACCGGCGCACGGCCACGTCGCCCTTTGTCTCGTCATCCCTAACCACAGCCTCCACGGGAATCTGCTTACCTCCAAGCTTCACTCCGCCGGCCGCGTTGATTTCCTTGATTGCCATCTCTGCGCCCTTCATTTGCACCGGGCCAATAGGCGATGCCGGTCCAGTGAGTCCAAACATTAATCCAATTTTGATTTTGTCAGGCGTCTGAGCCAATCCGGGAGTGACTGTCACTAAACATAAAATTCCCAACATTAGACAGATAAAGAAAACCGCGCCTCTGTTCTTCATCATTAATCCCTCCTTGTTATTGACAACATCTGGGCCGACGGTGAATTGTTCGGTTTTTTCATTTATTTTTATATTAAGAAAGCCACTTCGGTAATATACAAGGCAGTCCTATTAGTTCGGCGGGCCACCTGCTTCTTTTATAGCCCAGAAGACTTTTTCAGGGTCAGCCGGCAACGAACGCACCCTTCCTCCGCATGCGTTACATATTGCGTTCAAAATCGCAGGAGTTGCCGGTATGTTGGGCATTTCGCCAATACCTTTGGCTCCGTACGGACCCAATTCATTGGCCATCTCCAGAATAATCGGCTGGATATCAGGGACATCGAGAGCAGTAGGAATCAGATAGTCTTGCAGATTAAGGTTTTGAATTGCCCCTTCCTTGAGAACTACTTCTTCCATTAAGGCATATCCCAAACCCATTGCCACACCACCCTCGATTTGACCTTCCAGAGCGCGCGGGTTGATGGCCTTACCAACGTCAAAGGCCGCTACGTAATGCTCTATCTCCACTTCTCCGGTTTCGGTGTCCACCGCTACCTGAGCCATGTGGGTGGAATAAGTGTAAACAAAATAGGGATTGCCTTGACCTGTCTCGGGATCCAGGCTGGGGTAGGGCGGCGCCCACCAGCCCTGCCCGACAAGCCTCTTCCCGGTAGCCATGCAGCGGGCGGCAATTTGCCTGAATTCAAGTGATGAACCCGGTTGATCTCGATCGAATACTTTACGATCCCGAAAAGCCACTTGCTCGGGAGCAATCCCAAGCATGTCCGCGGCTGCTTCAGTCAAGGATTGTTTCACCTGGCGGGCGGCCATGATGATAGCATTCCCCATCAGCGTTGTGGATCGGCTACCCACTGTCGGTCCGGATTCCGGGACGAGGTCGGTGTCCGGCTGGACCAGGCGAACGTCTTCGAGGCGAATTCCCAACTCCTCGGCACAAATTTGTGGCAGCACTGTAAATGAACCCTGTCCCATTTCCGTGATGCCGGTGTAAAGGAGCACGGAACCGTCTTCGTGCACGTGCACGCTAGCTCCGCACGCGTCTGCGCCTATCCCTATGCTGGTACGATACCAACCCATGCCGATGCCCACTCCACGTCTCTTGGTTCGTTCTTTGTCGATATACCCTGTTTCTGACAGGCGACGATCCCAGTCAAACGCGTTGGCGCACGCATCGAGAGTCTCTCGTAATCCGACGCTTTGATCGAGCACCTGGCCGGTGGCTGTTCGGGACCCGAGTTGAAATGCATTTTTGCGCCTAATCTCCAAGGGGCTTATCCCCAGCTCTGCTGCCAGTTCGTCTATGATTTGTTCATGCGCGATGTGCACCTGTGGAGCGCCAAAACCACGCATAGCCCCGCCGTACGGGTGGTTGGTATAGCAAAGATACGCGTCCACTTTGACGTTTGGAATTACATAAGGTCCCGGCATCATAACCATGGCATGTACGTGGGAACCACCTGCGGGAGGAATCCTGGGCCCAAGAGATGCATAGGCACCCTGTTCGTCGTAGATGACACCTTGGAAGGCTACCAGGGTACCGTCTTTCATGGCCCCGATCTTGACCTCCATGATCATGGGGTGGCGCTTGGCCGTTTGCAACGTGACTTCCTCTCGTTCCAAGGAAATCCGCACGGGCATGCCCGTATGCTGAGCCAGGACCGCGGCCCTGCATCCCAAATCGATCGGTGAGTCTTCCTTTCCGCCGAACCCACCACCCATATGGATTTGACGGCAACGTACTTTGTTTATTGGTAAACCTAAGACGGGGGCTACGTTACGGCGAAGTGTGAAAGGGGCCTGCATGGGCCCTTCCACGAGCATCGTCCCGTCCTGTTGTGGGATGGCCATAGCAAGGTCGGGTTCCATGTAAGCGTGTTCCAAAAAAGGAACAATATAGGTTCGCTCCAGAATAAGGTCAGCCTGCTCAAACCCCTTGTCCACATCGCCTTTGCGCAGCTTGTCATGGGAGAGCAGGTTGCCCCGCTCGTGGATCTTGGGAGCATCTTCCTTTATAGACTCACGGGGGTCAAAAACGGGAGGCAATGGATCATACTCCACCTTTATTAGAGCAAGAGCCTCCTGGGCGATCTGCTCTGTTTCGGCAGCCACCAATGCCACCCCATCGCCTATGAAACGTACTTTATCACCGCAAATCACCGGTTGATCAGGAATGATGGCGCCGAACCCGTTCCGACCGGGCACATCCTTGGCGGTAAGCACAGCAACCACTCCATCCAGTTGCTCGGCTTTTGTAGTATCTATGGATTTGATGATGGCGTGAGGATAAGGACTGCGGAGGATCTTACCGTGCAGAAAACCCTCTTGGGAGTAATCGGCGCTGAAGGTAAGTTTTCCGGTTACCTTCAGGGGATCGTCCGTCCTCGTGAGCGACTGCCCCGCAACCGCCAGCTCCGCGTCTTTGAACTTTATTAAAGGCAAAAGACCGGTTCTTTCCTTGACAAGAACCTGAACTTTTCTTTTTTCATCACGCTTTTCAGACATGGTACCCTCTTTGTACGGAAAGGGTCGGCCGGTTCAAACCTGATTTAAGGCTACTTGGCCGCGGCCACATTCTTAACGGCTTCCACAATCTTGCGATAACCCGTGCAGCGACAGAGGACTCCGGACAAGGCCTTCCTGATCTGGTGCTCATCCGGATTCGGATTGGTGCTCAATAGGGCCTTGGCATTCAATATCATCCCGGGAGTGCAGAACCCGCACTGGGCTGCTCCTGCTTCCATGAATACCTGTTGGATTGGGTCTAACGATCCATCGGGTTTCTGCAAACCTTCAATCGTCATAACATCTCGACCTTGCACCTTAAGCGCCGGCATTAAGCAGGAATTGTACGCTTCTCCGTCAACTAAAACCGTGCATGCCCCGCATTCTCCTTCTCGGCACCCCACCTTGGTTCCCGTAAGCCCGAAATCTTCTCTCAAAAGGTCAACCAGAAGGGTGGAAGGATCAACAACTATGTTGACCGCTTTGCCGTTCAGTGTGAAAGAAAGAGCTATACTGTTCATCATCAATTTCTCCCTACAGAACGCATCCCGTTTGCTCCAAAGCCCTGCGCAGGCCTCGTTTCACTAATACTTTCACCATCTCCTGGCGGTAGTCACAAGAGCCTCTCAGTAGACTATCACGTGGCGAGCAATAGGCATACGCCTTGTCAGCAGCTTCCTGCAGAGTCTGAAGCGTCGCGGGCATTCCTTTGATTGCGTCCTCTATGATCTTGGAGCGAAACGGAATCGGTGCAACCGGCCCAAGCGCGATAGCAGCATCGGTAATGACCTTCTTAGATTCATCCACAGTTACTACTACCGAACAAACCAGCATGGGTAATGAAAGAGCCCTGCGCTTACTCAACCGCAGAGAGCAGCTCCCTTGATTAGATCCGAGCGCCTTGAACTCGATGCGCGTTAGGATCTCGCTGGTTGGGTCCACATCAGTCTTTCCAACGTCCAAAAAGAAATCTGTCAGAGGTACCACTCGCTCTCCGCCGGCTGAAGTAATCGTCACGCGAGCGCCCAGCGCCAATAAAGGGATGCTGGCGTCGGCTGCCGGCTGCCCGCTAACGAGATTGCCGGCCACCGTAGCTATTGAGCGTATCTGAGGCGAACCCATGGCGGCACAAGCGGAAGCTAAAAGACCTGCCTTCTCCTTGATAAGCGCTGAACGCTCTACCTGGGCGTGGGTAACCAGCCCTCCAAGCAGTATATTATCTGCCTGCTGCTCGATACGCGCCAGTCCAGGTATCCTGCTGATATCAACTAGGGCATCCACCTCATATTCGCGCCTGCGGAGCGCAACGACAACATCTGTTCCTCCTGAGATGACGCGGGCTCGCCCTTTGTGGTTCGCTAACATGTGCAGGGCTTCCGGCAAGGTTTCGGGAACCAAATAGTCCTTCAGAGAAATGTCTCCGCGCCAATGCAGATCCTTAAAGGCTTGCGGCATTTTTGGACCTCCTCCAAAATACGTACGAGGATACGGCCTTGGAAATACGAGTGAAATAACGCATAAAAATTATAACGCTTATTGAGTAAATGACCGACGCCCGCTGGATCCGAGCCGATACATTTCCAGCTTCATTTCCGAAGGCTAGCCATTCATCACTTTTCACGTTTTACAATAATAGCAGAGTCAAGTCACTTTTTCGTGACTATTGATTCGTAGAGATCTCTTTTATCTATTATTCTTTTGGCC
Organism: Desulfomonilaceae bacterium; assembly: GCA_052144015.1. GTDB lineage: Bacteria > Desulfobacterota > Desulfomonilia > Desulfomonilales > Desulfomonilaceae > DATJPW01. Next base: position 5,752 of record JBKQRG010000031.1, on the reverse strand, counting down.
TTGAATTGGGTTCTCTCCAATGTGCCGGGATCCACCAACTTAACCACCGTTCGCAACCCTTTCGATTGAAGCTGTACTTCCAATTGTTTTTTCAGTCGCAGACCTTCCTCGCTGCTGATGCCTGGAATTAGTTCTGTCTGCACAATGAGTTCATCCATTATTTTTTCACGGGTAATGATTATTCGGTACTCGTCTCCAAATCCCGGAATTGCCCGAATCACGTCTTCTATAGCTCTGGGATATACATTTTCACCGCGAACAACGAACATATCGTCAGCTCGTCCGTAAATCCCGTCAGGAAGTCGAGGATAGGTTCTTCCACAGGCACAAGGGTCATTGACCCATCTGGTAACATCGCCCGCCAAAAAGCGGATCATCGGCTGGGACGTTCTATCCAGGTGCGTGTAGACTGTGACGCCTTCTTGGCCGAAGGGAACTCGCTTATTTGTAGAAAGGTTCACTACTTCCGCGTAGACGATATCCTGCCAAAGATGCATTCCCGTACGATAAGCACATTCGCCATTGGACATCCATGGACTCATTTCACCCGTGGATCCGGAATCAACACAAATCGCATCGTACGTTTCCTCAATTCTTTTTCTAGTTGCAGGCACCCCGGCGCCCGGCTCACCAGAGAAGAACAGAATGCGGAAATTGAAATCTTTGGCGGGATCCAATCCCATTTGCTTGGCCTTTTCCCCAATGTACAAACTATATGAAGGGGTACCATAAAATACAGTCGGCTTGACCATTTTTATCCACTCAATCGCTCTTTGAGTTTGTCCGCTTACACCTGCTCCGAAGGGGAAGGCCCCGGCCCCCAGCCGCTCAGTCCCCAGGAGCGCTCCCCAGCTTCCCCAATAGAGGCTGAAAATCGAAGCAATAAAAACAACGTCGTCCGGTCGAACGCCAAAACCCCACATAATTCTTGCGTGGGCCTCAGCTATCCGTTGGACATCGCCTGTACTTACTGCAAAAGCTGTGGGTCGTCCGGTTGTTCCGGAGGTTCCCAGTACTCGCCCCACGTCAGCAGACGGAACACACAGATTGCTTCCAAAAGGAGGATAATTTTCTTGATCCTGTCGGATCTCCTCTTTCGTCACCAGAGGCAGAGATTCGAAATCTTCCAGAGACCGAATATCCTCCGGTTTGATCCCTGCAGCATCCCATTTCTTCCTGTAAAAATCGGAATTCTTGTATGCGTAAGCGATTTGAGCGTGAAGCTTTGGTAAGATTACTTCTTGATTCCGTTTTTCAGGGTCCATTTGTTCCAGCTCGGTGTTCCAATAATAGGAATCAGCCGACGGACGATATAAAGGATCCGGGTTTGATGGCCATTGAGTAATCATGGAGATCTCCTCCTGTTCACATGAAATTAATATCAAGATGCTCCGGATTTCCGAGCGACTTCCTCTCGAATTGATGACAAGATTTCGTCTCGAGTAGATCCAGGCGGAAACACCCTGTCAAATCCAATCTCAAGTAGTTTCTTCCCATCATCAGGAGAAAAGACGCCCCCCATAAGAAAAGTCACTTGTTGTTTCAGATTCTCCTGCTCGGCTTTTGCAATGAGCTTGGAGCCCAAGGTCATATGTGCGCCGCCAAGTGAACTCACGCCGATTACGTCCACATCCTCCTGAATTGCCGAGGCAATGATCTCATCGGGGAGAGCGTTTCCGATGTAAACTACTTCCATTCCGGCGTTGCGCAATTCATTAGCGACAGTGATCAATCCTCTATTGTGAACATCCAAACCAAGTTTTGAAAGTAGAACCTTAATGCGTTGCTTCGACATCAAATCCTCCTCAGCATTCGGGCAGCAGAAAGATCAAATTGGATCCAATAGTCATTACCACAGCACCGGTGGTGTCCACAGCCCAAAAGCCTTCTTGAACACTTTAAACATCTCTCCTTCCGAACAGCCTACACGAGCGCATTCAACCGAATAAGGAATAATGTTGCCCGCGCCCTCACATGCCTCCTCCAGGTCTGACAGAGCCCGCTTTACCTTAATGTCATCCCTCTTTTCACGTAGCTTGGATAATCTGTCATGCTGCCGTTCTTCCACTCCTTCAGGGTAACGGAACACATTTATGGCAGGGAAATCACCGGAAGATAAATAAACGTTCTCACCAACTATTCTGATTTGGCCGGATTCCATCTTGGCGCGCTCTTCGCAGAAATATTGCGATACTTTGTTGTGTAACCAGCCCTTTTCAATCGCTGCTACGTACCCGCCCATTTGTTCAATGTGGTCCAGTTCATCCAATATCCGTGATTCCATTTCATTGGTCAGAGTCTCGACATAAAATGAGCCGCCGAGGGGATCCACTACGTCAGTAACACCTGTTTCTTCCTGAAGTATCTGTTGGGTCCGAAGCGAGAGAAGGGCCGCTTCTTCCGTCGGTACAGAATAAGCCTCATCGTATGAATCGACATGTAGCGACTGAACCCCTCCAAGGACACATGCAAGCGCATGGTAAGCTGCACGTATCACGTTGTTATTCGGTTCACGTCGGGTCAGCGAAACTCCCGAGGTTTGGCAATGGCATCTCATCCAACAGGACCTCTGATATTGCGCGTCGAACCTGTATTTCATAATTTTGAACCAGAGACGCCTGACCGCCCTGATCCTCGCTATCTCTTCAAAAAAATCATTTCCAATTGACCAAAAGTACGCCAGCCGTTCCCCAATCCAATCGACATCGTGGCCACGAGCAACTATCTCTTCAACGGATTCGACTGCATTTGCCAGTGCAACCGCCATTTCTGTGACAGCTGATGTACCGAATTCTCGGAGATTATATCCATTTAGCGTGATAAAATTCCAAAGTGGAGCATTTTGACGGATAAACTCGATGTTGTCACATTGTATCCGGAAGCACTGTCGAGGGGGAATATATTCCGGCCCGCTTCGGACCACTTCTTCGAGCGTTATGTCGTTTTGAACGCTCCCGCGCAGTTTATCCCAGGGAATCCCTCTCCGTTCGGCGAGCGCCAGATACATGGGGAACAGAATCGCTGTGTTAGACGGATAATGGGTTACCAATGAGACTGTGACTTCATCCAAAGGTATATCCTCGAAAAGGAGGTCCATATCGTCCACAGAATCAATGGCGACGCCGCTCATTCCGACCTGACCCTGTGAAACCGGATCGTCGGAGTCATACATTTGTATGGTTGGAAGATCAAAGATGATGCTTATACCTGTAGCTCCATGGTCCAGGAGGAATTTAATACGCTTATTCGTTTCCCTAGGACCTCCGAATCCAGCCAACTGGCGTTTTGTAAATTTTTTCCCGCGATACATGTTGGGGTGAACCCCGCGCGTAAAGGGTTCTTCGCCTGAATTAGCCAAGTCAAACTCATAATCGAAGTTGGGATTGTTCAACGGTGTATAGAGCATTTCCCTTGGCGTTTCCGAGCCTAAGACAACCTGCGGCACAACGGACCATTGTTCGCGGTCACGCTCTTTAACTGTTGTTGCTTTCCACTGATCGGTTCGAGCCTTGAGGCTATCGATAGCATCTTGCCTGTACAGCGGCGTACTTCCAGCCTGAGGCATCCGCTCGAGAAGAATTTCCTTAGTTGTTTGCTTCATTGAGTTCATCGATTGTCTACCTTCTTCGTGAATAGTGTCCAGTCAGGATAGGCGGCGTACGGTTCAAACATTGAATCAATCTGAGAAGTTGGTCCTACGCCATTCCTCGGGAGCGTGGAGATGAAGATCTGAAAGCATCCTGCCTGCAAAACAAAGTCATGCCTTCTGCCCTTTCTCTCTGGCTTGGAGAGCGGCAGTTACAAATTCCACGGCGGTCTTCAAATCAAGCGTAAGCCATTTACAAACTTCTTTGGCGTTCTTTTCTCTAACGCCTCTCAATACCCCTTCATGATTTTCGATCGCCAGAGACTTGTAATCGGGAACTTCCGCCGCATAAATGTGCAAATACGGGCTAAACCTCCACCAAAGATGTTCAATGGTCTCTTGAAGAATCGGCATCCTCGCATTCCGGTACAGTGTGTGATGAAATTCTCTGTTTTTTTCCAAAAATTCATCCGGATCTCGGCAGCCGTCTATTTCGTTCCCAATTCGTTCAAGGTCCTCTACCAACTCCGGAGTCCAATTTTTTAAGGCTTCTCTAGCGGCCATGCATTCCAATTTCTCGCGAATTCGGCGCAACTCATTCAGATCCTTCTTGGAAAGCTGGTTTATGGCAATTCGTCGGTTCTTCTGAACCGATATAAAGTTCCCTGCTGCGAGCTTCTGCAAGGCCTCCCGAACCGGCATCAAACTGACCCCAACGAGAGCGGAAAGTTGCGCAATCGTGACTTGGGTTCCTGGGGGCAACTTGCCTGAGGTAATGGAATTTAGCAGTTTATTATAAACTGATTCTTTGAGTGTCGTAGTCTCAACCGGCGCAAGGTCGAAATCCATGGTCGGTCCTTTTTTTGGCGGATCAGGCTTTGTTGGTTATCTTGTTACGAGTCTACAACGATTGATATTTGATCAAATATCATAGATTTCTTCATGCCGGATTCGTCAAGCCATGTCAAGAAAATAATCGCTGAATCTGTAACTCCTCAGTTAGGAGGGGCGTGGATTTGTCATTGCGAGGCCGTCAGGCCGTGGCAATCTCAAGATTTGTTACTGCCGCGCATGAGAACAGAGATTGCTTCGCTTCGCTCGCAATGACAATCTTTCGCCGTCCGTAACTGAAGCATTACCTGATTCTCACAATTACCTCCGAGAGCGATCTTAGGCCCCAATGGGAATATTCGCACAAGAATCAAATTGACATTTTTTTTGCCGCTCAAGGTTTGTTTAGCTTGCTAGGTGCAATTCGGGAATCGCTGACATGGATCGCGGAATAGATAAGCCCGCCGTCGGGTTTACGCTTCGGCTGCGCCTTGTTTTCTGCCCCAAGGACAAACGCGTATGCAGACTCCGCAAGTCGGCCCTTCGATTCCGGGAATTCCCGTGAATTCTCCCGCAACTTTAGCGGCACATCGATCGAGAAAAAGAGCTTCATCTCTATCAGAGTAGTGCAATTTGGTGTTAACGTTCTTTATGGCATTCCCAGGGCAAGCTTCGGCACATGAGGAACATGCACCGCACAGATTCAGTACAGGTTCGTCCGGCTCGAATCTAAAGTCTGTCAGAACGGTAGCAAGTCGTATCCGGGGACCCCATTCACGATTTACTACCACGAGGCTTTTCCCCTGCCAACCCACGCCGGCAGCAATGGCAACTGCCTTATGAGAGATGTACGAGTGCCAATGAGTTCTGTCCAGGATGTGAGAAGCAGGGATTGGGACTGCTTTACCTCCGGCACCTTGTATGTGGTTGGTAATGCGAACGGCTATTTCATCCAACAGAGCATTCACCTTAAGCTGATGCTGGTGATATAGAGGTGTCGGACCATTCACAACCGAATCAACCACCGCGTCCGCCAACCTGACTGCAAGACTAATGGCTGTTCGGTGGCCCTCCAAAAGGTTGGCCGGATGTGTTTCGATGCCGTTCAGTAGCGAGAGGTCCGCTATTCTAACTGTGCTAGCGCCCCAAAGAGTGGCTACTTCCTTTATCTGCTCACTTTTCATGCAAATTCAAAAATCTCCAGTTAAATTGATGTGAAGCCTTGCTAATCCCGATCCAAAGACCGTCAGGATTGGTATGTTCTGGCCTCGGGCATCGCTCAAGAACTGCTATTCTTCGACAACCGCTTTATAACTCTCCAGAAACTGTCCCAGA
>JBKQRG010000030.1:0-58579 GCA_052144015.1 Desulfomonilaceae bacterium | reverse complement strand
CGACGCAGTTACAGTCGGTTACAGGCTGTAGCGCAGACCTGGAGAGGACTTCCACCTCTCTGTGTGAGCACGCCCGCAGGCGCACTAGGGGCAGACCCGCGTGTCTGCCCGTTCCCTGGGCGCACACCCAGGTGCGCCCCTACCAAAGGCATGTTACTTCTTTGAGCGCGAATCGGTATAAGCCGCACTCTAGTCGTCGAACTTTAGCCAAAAATCTTTGGTGCGAAAAATCTTCTTGACTGAATATAAATATCTCTATATGAATATATTTATGATTGGTGACCGGGAGGAGATATGAAGAAAACCGCCATCACTCGCCGAAAATTCCTCGTCGCTTCTGCAGCAGGCGGAGCTGCAATTGTCGCAGGTTCTTATTTGACGCAGGACTCTTTGGCAGCAAAAGAAAAACCTGCCCAGGATGTGAAAATCATTCCTACACTCTGCGACGGATGCGGAAATTGGTGCGCGATTAATGTTTATACCCGGGGTGGCAAAATCTGGAAAGCGGAGGGCAACCCGATAGCAGGCAATAACCTCGGTCGAATCTGCGCCAAGGGACACGCTCTTCTCCATGAAGTATATAACAAGGATCGCATTAGATCACCGCTGAAGAGGATCGGCCCAAACAAGTTCGAGCCCATTTCCTGGGAACAGGCGTACCGAGAAATAGGTGAGAATGTCCGGGCAATTTCGGAGAAATTTGGCCCCGAATCATTGTTTTGGCTTCATTATCCCGAAGGGAATGCCGAGATGGCAACTCGCTTCATGAGGGCTCTCAAATCTCCCAATATTTTCTCGCATGCCAGCACCTGTTTTCTGCCAAGGAATATCGGATGGTGGTTGACCGTCGGTGACAGTAAGCCTGAACATGATTTTGAAAACAGCAGGTTCATAATGCTGCTGGGGCGGAATCCAGGCGCGGGTTTGCAATTACGGAAGCTAAGAGACATAGCTGCAGGCAAAGAACGCGGCGCCCGCCTAGTTGCGGTGGATCCACGTTTCAGTGAGTCGGCTTCAATTGCCCACGAGTGGATACGCATCCGTCCCGGAACTGATTTGGCATTCATGCTCGCGATTGCGCACGTTATGATTGAAGAGAAAATCTATCAAAAGAATTTCGTGGAGAAATACACCGAAGGATTTGAAGAGTTCAGTAAAGGGATCGAGGAATATACTCCCGCTTGGGCACAAGAAAAAACCTCCGTCCCCAAGGAAACCATAGCTCGGATAGCTCGTGAAATGGCGACCGCGGCCCCAAGGGCGCTGATCCATCGCGGTTACCATGGCGCTATGGGAACCCAGTATAAAAATAGTTTACAGCTGGTCAGGGCGGTAGCGTGTGTGAACGGGCTCATGGGAAATTTCAATCAACTCGGCGGATTATTTCCTGCCCCGAAAGTAAAATTAGGTAAACTCGATCCAGGTAAATTCCCCGGTCCTGAGGAAGTTTCGGACTCAATGGTCGACGGGAGCGGTGACCCGGAACGCTATCCGATTACACCCGCGGGGCACGGACTGACACATGCGATACCGGAACTCGCCATACAAGGGAAACTGAAGGCCGGCTTCATCTACCACAACAATCCATTGCGCACGAATCCTAATCCAGCGAGAGTAATCGAAGGTTATCGCAAGCTGGAGTTACTGGTGAGTTTCGATTATGTCCTTTCCGAGACTGCATCGATCTCACACTATGTCCTTCCCGAATCGTACTACTTGGAGCGCGATGATGTCGTTCATACGAACCATTCCTACAACACAAAACAAGTCGCGATAAGACAGCAAGTTATTAAACGGCTGTACGATACGAAACCGCTGGCTCACATCCTCAGAGAGTTGGCGCCCCAGCTTGGCATAGAGAATTATTTCAATTTTACTCTGGAGGAGTGGAACAGCGCTGCGTTGCAACCTCTTGGCATCACCCTGGAGCAGCTCAAAAAAGAAGGTGTAATCGATCTCGGGGGCAAATGGCAGCCCGGCGAGCCTGAATTCAAAACTCCGACCGGGAAACTTGAATTCGCGTCGACTACTCTACGGGACCTGAACCTTCCGGTAATTCCCCAATGGGAGGACCCGCTCGTAATGCCGGATTCGAATGATGCGCATTCATTCAGACTTATTCACGGCAAGCAAGGTCATCATACCCATGCTCGAACAGTGAACCAAAAATATCTTCAGCAGATAACCACGATGAATGATTGGGGCCGCGTGTGGATTCATCCGGATAGGGCCAAAGCGCTTGGAATCAGTGATGGTGAGTGTATGACCATTTCTTCGTCTGTGGGCAAAGGCCGGGCCCGAGCGCGGATCATTGAAGGAATCCATCCTGATTGCATTTTCTTGCCGAGCGGTTACGGGGTTTTTTCCCGGAACCTTCATACGGGCTTCGGCTATGGCATTTCTTACAATGATTTCTTGCCCACTTATTTTGAGCCGGTATTGGGGCACACAATGTCATGCGAGATTGTCGTGCGTGTGGAGAAGACTTACGCATAATCAGCAGAATGAAAGTCTTTAACTGGAGCCTAATATGCCGCGATACGGAATCGCTATCGACACTACGAAATGCATAGGATGCCATTCCTGCAGGGTTGCCTGTCAAAATCAGCAAGATCTGGATTATAAACACGCGTTCAACTGGGTCAAAGAAAAAGAACGGGGCAAGTCTCCGGCATTTTCCAAAGAATTCATTCCCATGCAGTGCAACCATTGCGAAGATGCTCCGTGTCAGCGCGTTTGCCCCACAGGCGCTATTTATACTTCACCGGAAGGGGTTGTCCTGGTTCACAGAAATAGATGTGTGGGTTGCAAATACTGTATAGAAGCTTGCCCCTACAAGGTTCGGTTTATGGATGAGCGTGAAGGCATCTCCGTAAAATGTTGGCTTTGCATAGAGTTGGTTCGTAAAGGCGAAGAGCCGGCATGTGTGAGCACCTGTCCGACTCAGGTAAGAATTTTCGGCGACCTGGATGACCCAAACAGCCGGATTTCCAAATTTATCGCTAGAACAAGAGCGGAAACTTTGAGACCGGATCTCGGGACTCGCCCTAAAATCTTTTACAAAAGGAGTTGACCATGCCGGAGAGCGCATGGGGGTGGTTGATAATTTCTTATCTTTTTCTCGCAGGTGCTGGGTCCGGAGCGTTCCTGGCTGCGGTCGCGTGCGATTTACTGGCGCCGGATTGGTCCAAAAATCTTGCCCGGGCCGGATCGCTGGCCTCGGCGCCGTTAGTGGCAATTGGAACCGCCTGTCTGGTCTTGGATCTTGAAGCCGGATTTTGGCAGCCATGGCGTCAGATCTATCTGCTCAGTAATTTCTCCAGCATGATCACTTGGGGCGTGATTATCCTTTCTCTGTTTATACCTGTGGCGCTCGTGTACGCCGCGGCCCTCAATGAGATAACGGTTTTGGGAACTCACGCCCGCAAGTATCTGTTCCCATTGGAAATTATCGGTAGCTTTTTAGCAGTGGCTACTGCCGTCTACACCGGGGTGCTCATAGCTGTGGTCAATGGTGTACCTTTCTGGAACACTCCTCTCATGCCGGTTTTATTTCTAGCTTCCGCGGTTTCGACGGGTCTTGCTGTCGCCATGGTCGGGGCCGCAATCCTAGACATCACAAGTATACGGAAGTTGTCTAATTTTGCTCTAGGGCATGTCATTTTTCTTGCGGTTGAAGGCTTCGTGTTGGCGCTATTTATTTTTATGTCGCTGACTCGCTCCGTTGAAGCGGCTGCTTCCGCTGGAATGTTGATTTCAGGAGTTTTCAGTCCCTATTTTTGGGGACTCGTAGTGGTCGTGGGCCTATTAGCTCCCTTTGTGCTGAGCATCGCAGAATATTACGAGTTTGGGCAGATGTCCAAGTGCCTGGTCATCGGGGCGGATGTTTGCGTCTTGATCGGCGGCATGAGTCTGAGGGCCGTAATTATATTCTCAGTAACACCGCCGCAGATAATTTCATGAAATCAATGGGATGCAAGATTTTCAAATGATAGGAGAAGCCCAATGGGCGAAGAGGAAAAAGATATTCTTTTGAACGAAGATAATACCGAAGCTAAATCCATCGAGGGGCCTGCGGCTGAGCAACCGGAAGAGCCGCCGACCGAAGAGGAAAAATCCGTTGACGAGGTGAAGGAGCTTGCCGCAAGAAGAGGCCGAACCGTGGCAACGGGCTTGGTGACAGCCGTGATTCTCTCCCTGATCGCTGTAATTGTGGCTGGGATATTCCAGATCACATCAAGATTATTGATTCCATGCCCTACAGATCTGCCGATAAATGATCCGGCTCCGATACTCTGGAAGAATATGACCTCGCAGCAAGTGACTGCGCAGCCCCTCGGGATTTCAGATAAAATCTCCGGACAAGTAAAACTTAAAGAAGCATCCGCACCGTCGGCAGAATCGGAATCAGAGGTCAAATCGGATGACAAAAAATAAAGCCGGAACAGCGAGGAAATTATGAAACAATTGGAATATGCCAACGGATTCTGGAATCCGTATGTGGCCGGCATAGCACTGGGATTGGTGCTGTTGCTGACGTTCTATCTTATGGGCACAGGATTGGGAGCTTCCGGAGCGGTCGCCAGGACCTCGGCCGTAATAGCTCATGCAGCAACCCCGACAGCCGTCGAACAAAATTTTTATTATAAAGAATTCTACAAACCGGGCGGGAAGCATCCTTTGAACAATTGGATGGTAGTTGAAGTGCTCGGGGTTTTTCTCGGTGGTTTGGTAGCTGTCCTGACCGCACGAAGATTCAACCCCGGCGTGGGCCGCGGGCCTACGGCCGGAGTCGGACTAAGGTTGAGCTTGGCTTTCGTTGGTGGAGCGATCGGCGGGATTGGCACTAGATTTGCCATGGGGTGCACAAGCGGTCAGGCTTTGAGCGGCGGCGCTACAATGGTTGTGGGTAGTTGGGCATTTATGATGGCCGTATTTGCCGCAGCCTTTATAACAGCTTACTTCGTGAGGAGGGAATGGTCATGACAGGACCTCTTTATCTATTGGGCGTGTTTGATTCGGCAACGAGCCTGTGGATTGCCCTCGGTGTAGGTTTTCTCTTCGGGTTTGTGTTAGAGCGTGCCGGCTTTGGTGATGCTCGCAATTTAACCAATATATTTTACTTCAGGGACATGAGAGTGCTGCGAGTGATGTTCTCAGCGATCGTCACTTGCCTGGTGGGTCTGATAATACTGAGTCAGGTTGGTCTGTTCGACTATTCGGTGCTCCTTGATTATTCACTCCTCCCAACTTACCTTTGGCCTCAAATTTTGGGCGGGCTAATATTCGGCGTGGGATTTGCCGTCGGTGGCTATTGCCCCGGTACGGCTGCTGTTGGCGTCGTATCGGGAAAATTAGATGCAGTTATTTTTCTACTAGGCATGATTTTCGGGATATGGATTTTCGCACTAGGATTTCCGATCTGGGGCGACTTGTATATGAGTGGATCATTCGGAAGAATAACCCTGTGGCAGGTTTTTGGGTTAAACAGCCTAGTGATGGCCGTAATCATCGTAATCATGGCCCTGGCAGCTTTCTTGCTTGCCGGTCTTGCGGAAAAATGGGCGCCTTATGACAAATAATGTGTTGACAGGACCCGGCTCGTGCCAGGAAGATTGTTGTATAAATTTTTCGAGGGGGATTGATTAATGAAAAAGACGCTTCGTTGCTGCATCATCATGGTCGCTCTAATTGCTTTCGGAATGGCTACAGTGGCGATCGCCGCGGATTTCTATGTGGTGAAGGATGCCTCGGGCAAAATGATGGTTGTTGACAAGAAACCGGCTGACGCAAAATCTATTGTAAAAGGCCCGTTCAAGACCAAAGAGGAAGCGGACAAGGCAATGAAGGCCGGCGGACCAGCGGGCAAACCGATTAAGCCCCCAACCGAAGGGTGCTGACCCGACCAATTCTGGGGATGAAAAATATCGAGCAGAATATGTGATTTGTAGGCTGCATACAGACTGTCTCAAGAAACGAAGATCCCGCGATACTTTGTGTACGGCGCGTTCGTGAACCGTCCGGAATCCGAGGCGGTTTTCGATGCGCCCCTAAGTGAAAGAACCGGTACGCCGAAATTTTGAAACAGCCGCTAAAAACTCGCCGTCTGCCCGTTGAATTTTCTAGTTCCTGAGAATTAGTGACTCTCTTTTTGCAGAGCTGTTAATTATTCTTTTGGAGGCCATCCGTTTGAAAACGCCTGAAAAGGCCGCAGGCAGGAGATTCTTTCTCAAGCTGATTATATCTGGTCTGATCTCAACTGTAGCATTAATGCTGACCTGGGGAATCGGAAGGTTCGCATTTTTCCGCGGCCAAAAGAATATTAAAAGAGAACTGCACCCGGAAATCCTTGATACGCTCCAGGTAGGGATCCCTTTACACGTGCCCGAAGCCGGCGCATGGATCCTGAAGACTGAAGGGGTGTCTCCAAAGTTGACGGCATTCGATGACCGCTGTACTCATCTTGGGTGTCGCCAAAAATGGAATCAGGAAAAAGGGCTCTTTGAATGCCCATGTCATGGGAGTGAATTCGACCTGGAAGGTCGAGTGAAACGTGGTCCTGCGAACCGGTCTTTACCGAGATTCTCTTTTAGCCGGTCCGAGGAGAATAAAACACGCCTTTTGGAAATTTCAGCCGATGGATTGAGTACGTCATGAACGGCCGGTTGTCCAAAGGATCGTTTTCAGCTCTCCTCCTGCATCTCCATCCGCCCACAATTCCTGAATCATCTGCAAAAATCGGATTCACATGGTGCTTAGGCGGATTGGCCGCTTTGATGTTTTTGATCGAGACAGTTACCGGGGTCTTGCTATTGCTGCATTACATTCCCACAGCCGGCGGGGCTTATACTTCAATGCAGGACATCATTCATGTAATCCCGTACGGTTTTTTCCTCAGGAACATTCACTATTGGGCAGGCCAGATCATGGTTGGATTGGTAGCTTTGCATATGGTGAGAGTTTTTTGGACCGGTTCATTTGCACCGCCCCGGCAATTCAATTGGATGATTGGGTTGATGCTCTTGGTTGGAACGCTTCTTATAGATTTTACCGGATATTTGCTTGTGTGGGATACCCGTTCATTATGGGCATGGACAATTGCAAGAAACCTTTGCGGGACGGTCCCGGTCATAGGAGCAGCTACGGGATCTCTCCTTTTCGGCCCAGAGCAGGTATCGGACGCGGTACTCATCCGAATGTACGTATGGCACGTGGTTCTGCTGCCCGCGATTATGGCGGTTTTCGTAGCCTGGCATTTCTGGCGCATCAGAAAAGACGGCGGGATCTCCGAACCACTTTGAATAGCGAAAGTCTTAGAAATTCACTCCTAACGTGATCCCTCCGCCGGCCACGTATTTGGTCATAGTTGCCGTCACTTGCTTTGTCGCAGAGATTTGAGGGGCACTGCTGACGAATTGCAGATCCGCGTCCTGGTGCATACGCATCCAACTGCCGTTTGCCCACACGCCGAACGATACACCCGAAGTTAACGGAGTGTTGTACTGAAACATGGCGTTGATCAAATCACCGGGCTTGTTCCAAGAATAACGCAATTCGGTCAACCTGTTCTGCGTACTCGTTAAAGAGAGATTTGTATCGGAGTAAGCCAGGGGACTGTATATAAAGGTGAACACCGCGCCGCGCGCCGGCACAGACAAGCCGATAAAAGGCGCGAAAGTTTTGGTTAGAATATCGCCCTTTAAAGTTTGATTAGGCAGCGGACCGGCTGCATTGCGCGGGTCAATGAGTTCGAATTCCAACTGGTCCCAATACAATCCCAGTAGAAGAGGTCCAAGGCCGATACCCGATTGAGTGAACCAGCTCTCGACATTGGAATTGGTGAATTCTATATAGACGGGAACCCCAACCGGCCCAATACTTACCGGAACAGTTCCCGAAGTGACACACTGGCGTCCAAGGATTCCACCTGCCGAGGAGAAAATACTCAACTTTTCCTTAAATGTTACACTGTATCCGACCATTCCGGACCAGAAATTCGCGTTCTTCAGTGACACATCCAAGTCGCCTATTTCCAACCCCAAATCCGGTGCTATAAATCGCTCAGTCTGAATAGGGAGGTTCAAATTCGATCCTACCCACTGGTAACCCGCTTGAGCGTAATAATTCACTTTCATATTTCTCATTAAGCCCGAAAGGTCAAAAAGTTCTGCGGGTATTAGCCCCTGAGCAAAAATATTTGCGGGAAAACACACAAACAAGGCCACTGCAATGGGCCAAATTCTCTTCATCCAAATTCCTCCAACTAAATAAAATGTCAGCTATTTTTCCTTATCCTTTTTTAGATCTTTTCTTTTTTCCTTGATGATATTCTTGATGGCTTCTTCAATCATTCCTTTCTTCGTGATCAGCTCAACAGAATCTTTTGTAATGTATCCACCGGCGCCGGTAGGCGGCCTGTTCGGGATTTCACTGGTTTCCTTCAGAAATGTGTCCAGGACATTCTGTGTGTTGTAAATGATTCTCCACATTCTATCGCCGGATTGCGCACTGAAGAAAAGATCATGCTGTTCTTGTGGATCCCACTGGAGATTATAGAGAGCCGGAATATTCTTGTCCTTTTTGTAATCGAGCCATGTGTCCCGTTGAGTGTAAATAGTTTTATAATTTCCGGCGCGGATGCCGCCGAAATCAAGATCTTCAAAATAGACAAAAGAATTTCGTTTGGAAGGACCCTTTCCGAGGAATAGATCCGTCTGATCGACTCCATCAAAAACCATCGGTTTGCCCGCTTTGTCCTTCCATACGTGGGGAGGCGTCGGCAGACCTGCTAATTTAGCCGCAGTGGGGAAAATGTCCATATTAGCCACGATCTCGTCACAGCGGCCGCCTGCCGGCACATGACCGGGCCACCAGACGATAGCGGGAATTCGGAATCCTGCTTCAAAATTGGTGCCCTTGGCCCCTCTGAACGGTGTGTACCCGGCGTCCGGCCAAACATCGACCCAAGCTCCGTTATCAGGGAACCAGACTACCAGAGTGTTCTCAGCGATCCCTGCATCTCGGATGGCCTGTACCACTCTCCCCGAATTGTGGTCTAACTCCATAAGCGAATCCAGGTACGGATGTCCGCCGGGAGCTTTACCTTTCCAATCCGGAGATGGAACAGTGGGATTGTGCAATTTCATAAAGCATAGGTACATAAAAAATGGATTGTTATCTTTTGCGTGGGCATTTATCCATTTAATAGCGGTCTCGGCCATTCTGTTGTCGCAAGTCGCCAGATCCTCTGAGGTGAAGACTTTCGTCTTCTTTGCGGGTTGACCTTTCACGCCCTCCCATTCTCCATCATTGTACGTTTCTTTGAACCATTTCATGTACTCCGGATCGTTCCTCGGGAAATCGGGGTAGATCTGTGGGTCGGTCCAGGTATATGCGTTGGCATAATAGGGAAGCATGTGATACATCTCGTCAAATCCCACTACGGTCGGGTAGAACTCAGGACGATCCCCCAGATGCCATTTGCCGATTTGAACAGATCGGTAACCTGCCCGTCCCAGATACTCCGCCAGAGTAATCTCGTCTTTATGAATGCCGCCTGGGCTTGCGATAGTAAGCACTTCGCTCAGACCTGATCGTACAGGATATCTTCCTAGAAGAAATGCCGCTCGGCCCGCAGTGCAACTTGCCTGGCCGTAGAAATTGGTAAAGTACATTCCTTCTTTTGCCAGACGATCAAGATTAGGAGTTGGCGCGCCACGATTGGCTCCTCCACCGTAAACACCCAGGTCACCCCATCCCACGTCATCCGTCATGATGACTACAACGTTGGGTGTTTTCTGTTCCGTTTTGGTTTGAGCATTCGTAAGGGCGGGAATCGCAATGCCAGACAGAAACATAGTCATTGCTGTCACGATCGTAATGATATCTCTTTTATGCATATTGTCTCTCCGGTAAGCTCGACTGACTCATGAACGTCTTCCCATATCAGCTCACAATTGGTTTAAAACCTGAGCTTACATTAACCCCGCCTGCCAAGGTCAGTGGCGGAGATTGAGCGAAACATCTCCAGTTCAATCCCAAAAACAAAACTCTCCAAAAAATCCGCACCCTTTCATCAGAAAACGCAAAGCCGTAATTGTAATTAAATACGCCAAGCAGGGCAAGAATTTTCGCAGTGCTCTCGTAACTCTCGTGGATTTGTCGTTGCGAGGCCGTCAGGCCGTGGCAATCTCCCGGGCCCTGCCCGATATCTATCTGAAATCCTGGCCTGCAATGGAGGCGGAGCCCAAGGTCAACCCAGGGCGGCAGGTTCTAGCTCCGGTAGCGGCCGGCCTCCGCGCCGGTCGAATATTCATCCCAGGAAATCCCCGTGGGTCAGGTCGTTCATACATCTTTACTCTCTGCGTTCTCCGCGTTCTCAGCGGTGAATTCCCCTTATCAAGGGCAGATCCGCCGACACCACCTGAGAAAGATACCGGCAAACGCGAAGAATGTACGCAACACCGCCGTACCTCAGCAAGGAAACGATGGTTTTCTCGCCAGGAGAAGTATTTTCCTCGTAGAGGGCCGATTAATGGGGACCCTACCTGGCCTTATGCTAATGAAGCCCCGGAGCGACTTTCACACAGCCCAAAAAGAGCCAGGAGCAGGTCTGACCGCAAGTCATCGAAAATTCACACAGTATGGTCGGGAAACTCATTTCGGGAACAGCCAGTTCTGAGAACCGGCTTTTCAAACCTTAGCCCCATAATAGCGATCAGGAGCCACAACACGCTCCAATCTAGCCATCAATAGATAGTGACACTCTCCCTCGCCCCTCTCACGAATTAAGTATGGTGTCCTCGGAACCGCGCGGCGTTTGCCTTGTCCCAATGCTGCCGTGCTGTCTTCGGGTGACGAGCGCGGTGGAAGAAATGATTGACGGAGTGGCAAAGCGTGTAGTACGCTCCGAAACAGGCCAAAAGAGGCGTTTTCATGAACGTCACGACGGTTTTGCCTGGGTCCGGTCACGTGGACTTCCCACGGAGACAATTCTGGGCTCAGCGGGGCGACCCTTCTACCCATCAAGGGCACCAAGACAGTCAAAATGGCAAGACCGCCGCATAATTCCGGGTTAGTACTCGGGCATCTGTCTGTAAGACTTGCGCAGGCGAGTCTCACCACCTCCTTGGGAAAAGAAGCAAACTCCGGACATGGGCGTTGGCCTCTGTGAGGCACTTACTGGGGGCACAAATGTGAAAATAGCCCGGGCGTAGCCCTGGTATAGTTTTTAGTTTGCACGTCCTGAATTTCCCGTTGCGTCGAAACCAGGAGCACGGACACTGTGGGAAAGGAGCAAATCATGCAGAGCATAGCTTCCACCGATTTTTACTCCATCGCCGTAGATACGCAGGAGAACCGACTATACGTAACAATCAAAGGCAGCATGTGGACAGACCCCAATAAGGTGCCAAACTGGCTGGATGACGTCGCAGCAGGCCTGAAACTGCTCTCTCCTGGATTCACGGAATTGATTGACTGGACCCAGATGATTGGCACATCGCTGACCGATTTTTTTATTGATTCCCAGAAGCTGACAATCAAGGCCGGCCTTCGCAAAGCCGCGAGATTATATTCTAGGGAGTGTTTCGCCAAACTTCAGATGGACACTATATCGGAGAAAACCGGATTCCCGGTCCAGTCCTTCTTCGACCGGAAAGCTGCTGAGGCCTGGCTGGACGAGAAGTAGTGGGAATTCTGGGGACACCATACTTAATTCTGCGGCGGTATCCTTGGCAGAGTACATCCAATGTTTTGGCGGTGCAGATCTGAGATGACAGCGCCTCGGTTACTAACAGTAAAAAGGGAACATTCTACTTTTTTGTTACTGTTCCCGATGGCCTTCTCGGGGCCTCTAGGTAGCGGGGACGCTGCGTGTGCGCCCAGAGCACGGGCAGACTCGCAGGTCTGCCCTTACAGATGCCGCGATGTTACGATTGAAAATCGAATTCGTGCCATCTGCGTTCATGTTCCCGGAGATATGGAGAAAAGGGCGACCGCCGGTCGCGCCCTACAGCAGCGTGGATGACAACGACTCGCCCCTCTGCCCTTTGCGGCATATCATGTCATGACATCGGCATCGGCCCTTGGATTACCGCCAGGAATTATAAAAGTACTAATTCGGGGTACACCATAATTCGGGGTACACCATACTTAATTCTTGGAGCGGCAGGGTGTCAGAGCCGGAGAGCGGGGTCAGTCTGCTCTTGGCTCACCTTTCGGCGTGCGAGTCTGCGGGAGTGTTTCAGGACGACCGGCAGGGACGCCAGCCGCTACCAAAGGCGAGAACGGGCCCGCTTGAAGATACATTGGGGCATCCCGCGCGGTGAAAAAGGGGACATTCTTCTTTTTTGTTACTGGTTTCCGATGGCCTTCTCGGGGCCTCCAGGTAGCGGGGGCGCTGAGTGTGCGCCCAGAGCACGGGCAGACTCGTAGGTCTACCCCTGCAGATGCCGCGATGTTACGATTGAGAATCGAAATCGCTCCACGTGCGTTTATGGTTCCCGGACACACGAAGAAAAGGGCGACCGCCGGTCGCGCCCTACAGCAGCGTGTATGACAATCACTCGCCCCTCTGCCCTTTGCGGCATATCATGTCATGACATCGGCATCGGCCCTTGGATTACCGCCAGGAATTATAAAAGTTCTTGCCGGAGAGGTCGGGCCCACTGGGCGTGGCGCCAAAGGATCTTTTGGGGAAACCCTTTTTGCAATCCCGCGTTCTGCGCGGGACCCAAAACCCTTTCCCAAAAACTCCCAGACGGTTATCACTGCCTTCAGCATCTATGCCTCCATCATCTGGGTTTATGCGGTATGCATCAGGCCTGCCTCACTTTAGGAACCCTGCTTACCCTACCACCAACAATATAGAGTTTTTGGCGGAGGGGTCGGGAACCGGCTTTTTACAGAAAAAGTGGGTTCCCGATGGCCTTCTCAGGGCCTCTTCTTGCCGGGTTCCCGGTGGCCTTCTCAGCACCCCTATGGAACATGCATTTGAGTCCCGCGGGCGCGGTCTAGGAATCATTGCTGCTCCCAGACTTTTTGTTGAGCCTAACCAGCAGCCACTCTTGCGTCCGGTCCTTTCCAATGTGCATAAGGGCCGGGCCTTCGTCTTTTGTGAGGTTTGCCAAGCCTGTATCAATCACTGTGCTCTTGTTGTCGCCCATGGTCCACGAGACTCGTTGCGTCTTTTTGTCCACTGCTCCTTGAACGGGGAGCGTTGTATCCGTTACAGTGTTGTAGAAATTGCCCCGTATGATTCCTTGATGGCTGACGGCCAGCTGGAAAATCATGGTAGGGTCAGTCTGTTGACCCTGAACCATACCGAATACTCCAAGGGGCAACCAGTTGGTTTGATCATCCTGCTTTACATCGCCGGAAGCTGCAAGCGAACTGGCCTGATCGTAGTATTGGGCTTCGGATCCCGCGGGTTGTCCCTCCACGTACACGTTACCGCCCTGATAAAGAATGGTATTCCCATAATCGTAATCTTCGGGAGTCGAATCACAGTCCACCCAGTCCGAGGCGCTGCTCCAGCTCGGAGCAGCCCAGGCCGACGCAATGATTGCCGCGTTATTCCAGGCGTTTCTATGTGCTGCATACCATTCGCGATTGAATATATCGTGCCTGTTAAAATTGTTTCTCACCATCCAGCCTTGCCCGACAGCCTCACTCCGTGGAATATAATGGAACGGTGCGCCGGGAACCGTCGCAGCTGTCCTACGAAGAGGGCCTCCTTCCCGTTCGGCAGCCACGCGGCCCGCTTCAGATAAGTCACCGCGTGCAGGGGCAATGTGGTTAAACCCCGCGTCTGTAGGTAATCCGAGAAACTTGTTTAGCTGAGTGCGCGATACCCCGCCTTGATCGCCAACCCGGCCATCATTGAAGCCTCCGCGAGGACTCAAGCTATCTCCGGAATAGCTTCTGGTCGGCTCCGGGCGATACTCTTCGCCTCGCGATAGCCCCGTGTCGCCGCGCCGGAAATCGTCAGGGTCCCGCCGGCTCACTCCTTCAAATCGTCTGGAGTCAAAGCCTTGGGTGCGGAAGCCTCCACCATCAAATCCATCTCCTCGGGATCCCCCAAACCCTCCTTGGTGGAATCCTCCAAAATCGCCACGGTCAAGGCCGCCTCCTCGAGAACCGCCGAAGCCGGCCCCGCCAAAGCCGCCTCCCCTGGCTCCCCCGAAACCACGTCCCAGAGCGCTCCCAAGGGCAAGAAGTGTGAGCAACAACGCCAAAAGCAGGAATCGTATTAATTTATTCATTTTCGACCTCGTTATCCGGAATTCCATTGTTCGAACCCCATAGCCTCAGGTTGAGAGTCTTTGTGAAATGAAACTACTTCCTTACCGGGGTTTACGTTTCAGTACCACAGGTTCCATATCATTCAGGCTTTGCCCGGCTACCCTTCGATTGACCGATTGCCAAGAAAAGCTGTCTTCATCAATTTTCGAAACAAGATCGCTCGATGTGGTCAGCGCACCATCCGGCATCATCCCCCGCGATTCGATGATTAATCCTTTTTTCAGGAGCCTCCATTGCCCTTGGCCGTAGCCTCCGGTGGAATCGAAGCTCCAGGAGATCACGTGGCCTGACGAAGGATCACGGCCGATGATCTGTATGCCCGACCTGGTGGGAGCATCCTTATCCCGGACGCCATATGAAAGTTCAATGAACTTCTTATCCGCAATCCATTTGAAACTGAGTTCCAGGGTCCTGGAGTCCCTTGCTGCACCCCAGTCTCCGATCAACCACTCTAGATCTTCAAAGTCCGGCCTCTTCGACAACGAGGGGGTAGCACGTTCCCGAACGCTGGCCATGAGCCACTTGTCACCTTCTTTCAAATGAATAGCCGTGTAGGAAGCCTGCGACATGATTACGCCGTCTTTGTTCTTGACGACAGCCTTACCATCCTCTATGGCGGAATGACCTATAATCCTGACAGACGAGATGGAGGTCTCCATCTTCAGACCAGGGTTGGCTGCGAAGAATGCGGCATATTCCTTCTCTATCGCATCGCGTCCTCTGAATATCCGGCCAGTCTCGTCAACATATTCACAATCGGTCGTCCAGAGTGCTCCTATCTGTTTGGCATCACCCTTATTGAAGGCCGTGACAAATTCTTCCGCTGACGCGCGAATGGCCTTCTCATCAGCCGCCTGAACGCTTTGCACCTGAGCCGCAACTGCCTTCTTATCGGTCCCTTGCTTGCCTTCTGCTCCGAAACCGGCGACCGGGGATATACAAAGAATTAGCCCGATCAGGAGGATTGTATTTTTCATAAAACGCCTTCCTTTCCTTATACGCCTACGGACTGCGGAGTTACCTTGGCTTCTGCAGTAAACTTTCAGATTGCCAGCCTATTTGTCCGCACGAATGCGCACTTCTCGCTGCGGAAATGGGATTTCGATTCCCCGTTTCTCGAACTCCTCGCCGATAGCCCGGTTTATCTGATCTATTGCCTTTGCCCTGAATTCCGGCTGAACGATCCAGACCAGCAACTGGAAATCCAAAACTGAATCACCAAAACTCACGAGCCTGACCGATGGCGGCGGCTCAGGCAACGCGTACTCGCTCCTCTGAGAAGCGATGAGTAGCGCCTGCTCCACTTCGTTCACAGAGGATCCATAAGCTGCTCCTACGGAAACAGTAATCTGACATTCGGCCACCGGAGCACTTTCGTTGATAATGTTCATGTTTGCTACACTGGCATTAGGGATTGACACGAGTACTCCGTCGAGTCTCTTAAGACGGGTGCTGCGGAGACCTATTTCGGTTACAGTTCCAGCCTCTCCTTTTCCAAATACAACGAAATCGCCCAATTTGAATGGCCTGTCCAAGAGAATCGCTACGGTGCCGATCAGATTTGATAGAGCTTCTCGCCCAGCCAAAGCCACGGCCAGCCCACCGACGCCCAATCCCGTGACCAAAGAGTAGGTAGGCAAACCCAAGCGCGCCCCCAATCGGATGGCGGCGGCAACAACAATGACGACGGTCACAACATCAAATCCGAAACGGATGAGTTGCCCATGCATACCCATCGGTTCGAGCCTGGCGATGGCGATTACAAATCCCGCGGCTCGATTGAGGATGGCGCCGACAAACCACATCCTCGAGCCGTAGGAGATCAACAAGAATGTGAAAGCTATGACCAAATACGTATCTGCATCCCGAAAGTGCAGACCATACACGACAAACCAGAGGCCGGTCTCCGCATATACGACCAGCATGGTCGGTATGACGAGACCGCCTATTGAATCGCTGAGGCTTAAGTTGAATTTCGCATCTAGAATGCCGAGTGCAATTTGTACACACCTGTATGTGAGCAGCACGATCCCCGCTCCGACCAGGAAGTACAGAATCAACCCCATCCATTGCCACACAGCCTGTCCAAAGATTTGCGCCCTACCCCATCCCGGCAGCCGATCCATGAGTTCTTTCGACACCAACGGCCCTGCCGAAGAAGTCACCTGCTCGTAGAGCGCTCCTTGTGCACCGGGTTTGTACGCCAGATTTCTGACTTTGTCGTAGAATTCTTCCGATCTTTTTACAGTGTCAGTTGAAAAGAAGAATCGTCCGCCTGAAGGTCCATTTTTGACGGCCGCAACAGTGATCTCCGTGTAGGGGATCGTCCAGCCGGTCAGCTTCTCGGTTTCAACAGTCTTGGCGTCAGGAACCTCCTCAAGGGGAGGAATATCTATTCGATCAAGTGTTTCCTTGAGGTATAGAGCAGCATACAGTCCCAGGACAGGCCTGAGGGCCGGCGGTTCCGCGTCCAGATTGAGGCAGCGCACAGCTCGATCAAGGAAAGCCCGAGCCTGGTCTCTGTGGCCAGCCTTGTAGGCATCTACGGCCTTATTCATTTCGTTTAGAAACGTATTGAGCGTTGCTCTCGGACTTGAAGTGTCCGGCGGCGCCAAAGGATGGAGAGCTTCGGCGCCGTCGACAGTGGTTCCGCAGATCAACAACAACAGGAGACACAACACTGTCATAGAGAAATTGGCTCGCATAGCCACAGGATTAATTTTGAGAGCTAACATTTCTATTTTCTTTTACCCATGCTTATCGTGCCGATGCTAGATGGCTGGTCGTAGGTGTTCGCGGTCGCAAGCTTGCCCACGACGGGCGGTGAAGCACACACGTACGCCATCACCGGCCCGGGTCCAAACAACGAATTGATTTCTGTCTGCGTTTCATGGCAATCGGAAGTGAACGCCACCGTCCTCATTGGTTATCTAGCGCTGTAAGTCGAGCGCGCCAACAGCGCCGTCAAGACAGCATGCACAACAACCGCCGGCCACAACAGCGGCCCGGTCCATTGGCCACCGATGCCCACGTAGCCGAGATAGGCTGTCGCCAGGGCGCTGTAGATCAGCATGCCGACCCGCGGAAGGCCCGGCCAGCAGGCGACCCCTAGTGCGATCAGGGCGATGCCGGCGATGCGACTCATCACAGTCCCCGCGCCGGAAATTTCAGCTCCGAACAACAGCCGGATGACGAGCGAAGGGTAGATCACCAAAGCAAGCCCCATGAACGCTTCACCTGCTCCCACTACAGCAAGCAACCTTCGTATCGCCATTTCTTTTTCTCCAGGCGACGACAAGGGAATTGATTCACTGCACCTTTTTGACCGGTGGAACCTGGTAGGTGCCATCCCACGCCGCCTCCTTCGGGAAATAATTGCGGAGCGTGAGATTGAACTGCCCCGGCGGGGTCGGCAGCCAGTTCGACTCCCTGTCCGGCCCCGGCGAGTCGGCCTGCAGGTAGATGTCGAGCGAGCCGTCCGCGTTGAACTTGAGCGGCATCCAGGGGGCGATCACATAGCGGTTGAGGACGTTCCGCTCGTAGAAGTTGCCTTTGTACTGCGACACAGACCAGGTAGCGTTCGTTGGCGGCAGCGCGTTCTTCTCGAATCGCAGGACGTACCTGTTGGCGCTGTCGAGCAACTTGCCGTCGCCGTCGAAGTACGTCGTGGGATAGACGGTGTCCTCCTTCATGTCGGCGCCGAGCCCCATGTACGCAACACCGGCCCGCGTGTTGTAGTCGGTGCCGTAGCGGCCCGTATTGGTCATGTTGATCCAGCCGCTCACGTTCTTTGTCTTCGTGATTTCTTCGGCCATCTTGATCTGCACTTCCTTGACCGCCTTGGCGAGGCCTGCAGCGATCTTCGGATCCACCTTGGCGATGTCGAAGGGCTTGCCGGGCTCGATGCCGAGCTTCTTCAGCTTCTCGATCGCCGGCTTGTCGTCAGCGTACGGCGGGTTGTCCTTCATCGCGAGTGCGAGGCGGTTGAAGAACGTGCCGGCATCCATCCGAGCTACCTGATCGGTCGGAGTGACCTTGAGGTCGATTTTCGGATCGACCGGTACGTTGTCCGGCGGCGTGTAGGGCTTGCCCCACGCGGAGAGCGGCGTCAGCTTGTATTGGGCCTGGAGCGCGTTCACCGCCGCGAAATCATCAGGGCCGTTCACCTGCGTCTGTGCTAGGAGCCAGGCGTACCGCGTTGGTGACCGGAAAGTTTGCTTAACGTCCGGCGGCGCAGTGCCCTTCCAGTTGGGCCCTACGATGAGGAAGTTGCCCCGACCCATCCCGGTCGTACGCTTGCCGATGGAGCCAAACACGTCGGTCCACATGTTCATTAGCGAGAACACGTAGTAGCGGTCCTTGGTGTCGGGCACCGACAGCACGATCGCGTCCTTCTCGAGATCCACCCAGCCGGTCGTCCACAGGGAGTTCAGGCTGATGCGCACGACGTTCTTGAAATCGGGGCTGACGTAGTGCGGCATCTTGGCGAGCTGGTTGATCGGCGCCGCCGTGCCCTCAGAGTTTGGCGCCGCCGCGGCCGTCAGCACTTCTCGGGTCACATCCATCATCACCAGTGGATAACCAAATACGTACGATTCCATGCCATACAGATAGGCCTCTCCTTCCTTCACCACCCCACAGCCGACTACGGAAATCACGAAAGCGAGACAGGCGGTGGCCAAAATCACGGGTTTGCCTAGTCTCCAAAACCTTGATGGCGATCTCATGACAACTCCTTTTGGCTATGACAATGATAGCACTTGTACGATTGAGTGCCGATACCGGCCACAACGGCGAGGGTCAGCAGTTTTTTCATGCGTCGAACCGCGTCTAGTCTCGCGACCGGGCGATGCCCTCAACGGCTTGTTTTTGTTCTGCCTCGGTGAGCTGTGCCTGTTCGAGCTTAAACGTTAGCTTGTCGATCTTACCGGTGAACTTGAACGGACAATCGTAACGATACTCCAGCATCGCGACCCCGGTGCGCGTGTCCTGCCCAATGTCGAAGGTTTCGTCCTCCGGGAACGTGATCGGGGTGGTGTGTTCCATGGAATTCCGGGCCACTTCCTTACCGTCCACGTACAGCACGCCCGTGCCCCCCTTGCCCAAGCCTTTACCGTCGGACTTGAAGTCGAAGACGATAGTGTGCTTGCCGGCTGTCAACTCAGGTCCTTCCCAGATCGTCCGCTTGAGGTCGAGCAGATTGTAGAGGAACACCAACCTGCCCCGGTTGAAGCCGAATTCGCCTTTGCTCAGGAACAGGCCGTAGCCGCCGAAGCGCCCGCCCTGGGTGACGATCATGCCTTCCGCGCCCCCCTCCGGGATCTCGACCTCCGCAGTGATGGTGTATGACTTGTTCAGGATGTCCGGCGCAGCGCTGGCCGGAACTCCGGTCAGTTCGCCCGTGTACGTGAAAACCGTCCGCCCCGCCTCGAGGCTCGGCTTCGGCGCATTCCAGCGGCTGAGCGATGTGTTGTCGAGCGGCAGCACGTCGTACTTCTTCGCCTCTTGATAGAAGAGGCCCTGCATCTGCTTGAGCTTATCCGGCATCTTAGCGGCCAGGTCGTTGAACTGGGTGGGGTCCTCCTGGACGTTGTAGAGCTCCCAGTTGTACCCGGTGATCACATCAGGAGGCGTAGCGGTGCTGAGCTCCCAAGGAAGATTTGCCGGCGTCGTGCACGCCATCCAGCCCTCGTGGTAGATGCCGCGATTGCCGAGCATCTCGAAGTATTGCGTGGTGTGTCGGGTAGGCGCGTTGGCGTTCGCCTTGTCCCAGGTGTAGACCATGCTCACACCTTCGATGGGGCGCTGCTTGATCCCGTTGATCGTATCGGGCGCCGAGATGCCGGTCGCTTCGAGGATGGTCGGCACGATGTCGATGATGTGGTGGAACTGGCGGCGGATGCCGCCCACGTCCTTGATGTGGCCGGGCCAGGAGATAGCCGTGCCCTGGGATGTCCCGCCGCGGTGCGACGCTACCTGTTTCATCCACTTGAACGGCGTGTCCATCGCCCATGCCCAGGATGCCGCAAAGTGCGGGTACGTCCGTTCCGAGCCCCAGAATTCGTACCAGAGAAACTGGTCCTTCACCGGCACGGAAATGCCATTGAACGTGGTGAACTCGTTCGGCGTGCCGTTGAGCATGCCTTCAGCGCTCGCTCCGTTGTCGCCGCTGATGTAGATGATCAAGGTGTTGTCGAGCTGCCCGAGGTCTTCGACGGCCTGGATGACCCGGCCGATCTCGTGGTCGGTGTACGCGAGGTATGCCCCGTAGACATCGGCCTGTTTGATGAAGAGCTTCTTTTCCTCCCAACCGAGCGAATCCCATTCCGGCAGTTCCTTCGGCCACGGGGTGAGCTTGGCGTTCTCGGGCATGATGCCCAGCCGTTTCTGGTTGGCGAAGATGGTCTCGCGGAGCTTGTTCCAACCCTGATCGAAGAGATGCATGTCGCTGATCTTCTTGACCCATTCCGGCGTCGGATGATGCGGAGCGTGTGTGCCGCCCGGCACGTAATAGACGAAGAACGGTTTGTCGGGCGCGATCTCTTTGAGCTGCTTCATGTACTGGATCGCCTCGTCGGCCATGGCCGTGGTCAGGTTCCAGCCTGGGTTGCCCTGGAAGGGGTAGATGGCCGTCGTATTGCGGAACAGGTTTGGTTGCCACTGGCTGGCGTCGCCGCCGACGAAGCCGTAGAAATACTCGAAGCCCATCCCGGTCGGCCATTGATCGAACGGCCCGGCCTGGCTCGCCTGGTAGAAGGGCGTGTTGTGGTCCTTGCCGAACCACGAGGTCGCGTACCCGTTCTCCTTCAGGATGGTGCCGATGGTGCCGTTCTCCTTCCTGATGTACGAGTCGTAACCCGGGAACCCCGTCGCAATTTCGCCAACGACCCCAAAGCCGGCCACGTGATGGTTGCGCCCCGTGATCAATGCTGCCCGCGTCGGTGAGCACAGCGATGTGGAATAAAAGTTCGTGTACCTCAGCCCGTTCTTCGCGATGCGATCCAGGGCCGGGGTCGGGACAACGCCGCCGAAGGTGCCCGGCGCACCGTAGCCGACATCGTCGGTCATGATGAGCAGCACGTTGGGCGCGCCCTTCGGCGGCACGATGCGCGGCGCCCACCAGGCCTTCGACTCCGGGGCTTTCTCCTTGATCACACCACCGAATTTCGGGTCTGGTGGCGGAAGCTGCTTTCCGTCAATGGTTGTGGTCGCATCCGGTGAGCCCGGTACCCCGGTGGTCTGCTGGGTTGCTCCGGGAGTGACTGACAGTATGACAACCACAATGAGCGCCAGAATTGATGACAGCGTCATTCTTGACCGCATTCTTTTCTCCTTTCCATATTGTGCCGAAGACAGCCCCACGTCAGAACGCTCGGACTTTTTCCGAACATTTTCCTACTTCCTTAGGCGCAGGTCGGGAATTGGTCAAAAGGGAACCCTCGCCTACTCACCTTGCCTAGCCAGTCGCTCAAACGGATTTTCTTGCCCGAATTTATCCTACCGTTTCTCACTTGATCCTGAAGAAAACCACGTTAAAATTCTTCTGAACAGCAGCCTGAAAATAGCCTCCTCTGAGCTGATCCGCCTGAGCATCGTAAGTCAACGTGTAGGTACACCCGGGGTACCCGGTATCACGCAATTCAATGAACACCTTGATTGCTGAACCTTCCCGCGTAGCTGCGGCTTTTGAGACCCGGATCGGATTTGGGTTGAAATAAGCCACATCCACCTTGCCGTTGGTTTCAACATCTCTGATATCGATGACGTAGCCGCCGTCCGGACGACGCCAGCGACCCTTCAGCAAGGCAAAGCCAACGCCAGTCTCCTCACTCAATTCTTCATTTCCTGCCAGGACTGTGGTTGATGATTGCGGAGATGTCGCTTCCGTCGTTTCCCAAAGGGAAACGCAGAGAACCATTACTCCCAATCCCAAAACAATCATGAGGCCCGGTTTTTTTGAGAACATCCCTTGCATGAGAGATTCGACCCCTGTGTCTTCTTTATAGAGAGGAACGGGTTAGGACTCTATCTTCCTCAATTGTGCAATGGTCCCAACATGTTGGAAATCTCGGGTGTCACAAACTAATCGCATCTTCGTTTCTCCGACCATGGGGAGGACGAGTGTAGCTCCCACGAGCCCCACGCGGGGCAAGACCGTTGTCATTGGTGTCAATAAGGCGTTTTATTCAAAACCGTGACCATCATTGCACAGCACGCTCCGAGGTCAAGGAGAAAGATGTGAGTGACCACCTAGCGCTGCATATGAGCCATTCCATTCATCGTTTAGGCCTCCCGGGGAGGCATGGGCCAGCGTATATCCCTTCTTTCTATATTTATTAGGTAATATTAGGGATTGAAACGAGTGTTCCGCAATGAGCTGCCCGCCTCCTCCACCAGTTGCTATTGCCTGTCGGCCGCCTTCTCTCCAGCTTCCCTCAGCTTCTTCACGTCCTCAGGCGTCAGCTTCGGCTCGTCGATTGCGATCGTCAGCTTGTCAATCTTGCCCGTGAATTTGAAAGGCACCTGGTAGTCGCTGTCATCAACCGGAGTGCCCGTATCCGACCCGATATCGAAGGTTTCGTCCCACGGCAAGGTCAAGGGGACTGTGTGGTCCAGTTTTTGGGTTGCGACTGCCTTCCCGTCCACCTTGAAGGTTCCCGTGCCCGGGCGACCTAGTCCGCTGACGTTGTTGAAGGCCAACGTCGCGAAGCCAAGCCCGTCGTACTTGAAATCGAACTCGAGCGTGTGCTTGCCGGGCGAGAGCGTGTCCTTGCCCTCCCACCGAACCCGCTTAAGATCGAGCAGGTTCCACAGGAACACCGGCTTGCCCTTCAAGAGATACAGCCCATAGCCGCCGAACCGGCCGCCATCGGTCACTATCATACCCTCAGCGCTCCCTTGCGGCACGTCAATGTCAGCGGTGATGGTGTAGGACGTGTTCAGAACGCTCGGCGCCGTACCCCGGGGTATGCCGGTGATCGGCGTGCCCGAATATGTGAACACTGACCGCCCCGCGGACAACGACGGCCGCGGGGTAACCATGCGGGTTGCCACGGAGGCATCGAGTGGCAGCACCTGGTATTTCGCGAATTCAGCGAACATCAGGTCCCGCATTTCCCGCATCTTACCCGGAAGGTCGGCGGCGACGTCAGTGTACTGGGTCCAGTCTTTGGGGACGTCGTAAAGCTCGAACTTGAAGGCGCCGGCCGGATCCTGGATGGCCGCGCCGAGCAGTTGCCAGGGCGGACGGATCGGGACCGCGCTCAGCATCCAGCCATCGTTGTACAGGCCCTGCACGCCCATCATCTCGAAATACTGGGTGCGGTGCCTGGATGGCGCGTTGGCGTTGGCCTTGTCGAAAGTATAGGCCATGCTCACGCCTTCGATAGGCTTTTGCCCGACCCCATCGACCATCACCGGCGCGGGGATGCCGGTGACTTCGAGAATAGTCGGCACGATGTCGATGACGTGGTGGAACTGGTGGCGGATGCCGCCGGTGTCCTTAATTGTCTTCGGCCAAGAGATCGCCATGCCCTGGCGGGTGCCGCCGAAGAAAGACGGAATTTGCTTTGTCCACCTGAATGGAGTGTCAAAAGCCCAGGCCCAGGGGACTGCCATGTGGTTGTAGGTCCGGTCCGTACCCCAGACGTCGTAGAATTTCATCTGCTCGGCGACCGGCAGCTCGACTCCGTTGAATTGCAGAACCTCGCTGGGGGTCCCGTTGGGCGAGCCTTCTGCGCTGGCGCCGTTGTCACCGCTGATATAAATGATCAACGTGTTGTAGAGCTTACCCATGTCTTCAACCGCCTGGATCACGCGGCCGATCTCATGATCGGTATAAGCAAGATACGCGGCGTAGACGTCCGCCTGGCGGATAAAGAGCTTCTTCTCTTCGGCCGTGAGCGAGTCCCATTTCCTCAGCAGCTCGTCCGGCCAGGGCGTGAGCTTAGCATCCTGGGGGATCACGCCGAGCTTTTTCTGGTTCTCAAAGATCTGATCGCGCAGCGCATTCCACCCGTTGTCGAACAGGTGCATATCGCTTATTTTCTTGATCCACTCCGGCGTCGCGTGATGCGGCGCGTGGGTGCCGCCGGGGACGTAGTGGAGGAAGAACGGCATCGAGGAATCAATGTCGTTGAGTTCATTCATCCAGCGAATGGCATCATCGGCCATCGCGGTTGTCAGGTTCCATTTCGGATTCCCTATATACGGATAGATCGCCGTGGTATTGCGAAAGAGGTTCGGTTGCCACTGGCTGGAGTCTCCCCCGACGAAGCCGTAGAAATACTCGAAGCCCATGCCGGTCGGCCACTGGTCGAACGGCCCGGCCTGACTCGCAGTCCACTCCGGCGTGTTGTGGTCCTTGCCGAACCAGGAGGTGCGATAGCCGTTCTCCAATAGGATGCGTCCAATAGTTGCGTTGTCCTTGCCGATAACGCTGTTGTACCCGGGGAAGCCGCTTGCCCCCTCGGAGACGACGCCGAATCCCACGGAGTGGTGATTGCGCCCGGTGATGAGAGCGGCACGCGTGGGCGAGCACAGCGACGTGGAATGGAAGTTGGTGTACCGGAGCCCCGCTTTTGCGATCCGGTCCAAGGCAGGAGTCGGGATCACGCCGCCGAACGTGGATGGCGCAGCGAAGCCGACGTCGTCAGTCATGATCAGCAGGATATTCGGCGAGCCCTTTGGAGGCACCACCCGCATGGGCCAAGCCGGCTTTGACTGCGCGGCGTTCAACTCGATATGCCCCCTGAACGGCTGGGGCGGTGATGGAAGATACCGGCCGTCGATCGTCGTAGTGGCGTCGGGCGAACCCGTTACGCCGATGGTCTGCTGGGGCGCAACGAGACCTACCGAAACCATGCCGATAGCAACGATGGCGAGAATGGCTGCCAGCCACACTTTTGTTTTCATATATTTCCCCCTTTCAGGTCTTTAGCCAAGACGTCTGCAAGTCGATCAGCCAGTGCTGGTTGACAAAACCTTTGAACCCTCCTTAAGAGAGGTGGGCGACCGTTAAAGAATACCTCGCCGCCGATTCCGCTTATCTGCCCGATTGTCAGACACGCTTGCCGGCGTACCTGAGTTCACGGTTCGTCACTTATTCTCAGGAAAATGCGCTTGAACCGACCTCTATGATCAAGCTGGAACCCTGGCTTGAGGTGAACATGAACGACAGAAGAGCAATTCGCATGCCGTTTCTTCATCATAATCAGTTGGAACACAAGTTGTTGTATTTGTGCCGCAAATAAGCCGAGTGGATATGTTTCGGTGTAAAGGAACAGTGGGTCAAAGCGGCTCAGGGTTTTAGAGAGAACACGAAATAGTAAATGAAAACAAGCACATTCTAGTGGGTCAATTCGGCTCTGAGTAGGACAAGAACGCTTGGCCGACAATCCGATTTTGTCATTGCGAGGCCGTCAGGCCACAGCCCCCAATTTGTCATTGCGAGGAGTGAAACGACGAAGTAATCTCGGATTTGCTCCAGCCCTGCATGAAAGTAGAGATTGCTTCGCTACGCTCGCAATGACAGGGCCTCGGGTTATGCTGTCGTAATGGCAGGCTTTGCTCACACGGGGTGCGCATTTGGTGAATCCTGAATACTATAATTGTATTCACTTCACCTTTGTACCCACGTCGATCAGGTGCTGCAAGTGTACGAAAATAGTTTGCCTGAAAAATGATTATCTATCTGGATCGCTCTTTCAATACGGTTAATGCTAACTCGGGCGACGGTTCAGAATACAAGTCCCAAGGTTACCCCACCTCCTACCAGGTATTGCGTGTTGGTGATCGTTACATCTCTGGTGCGGACGATGTCTGGAGCTGCGGTGGTAAACTGAAGGTTCGAATTTCCTTTTATGCTGACCAAGCTGCCGGTAAACCAAAGGCTCCACGTCACCGGAGGCTTGAACAGAAGATAATATTCGGCAGTAAATGCGGCAAAATTGCCCGGCTGGTTCAAGGAATATCGCAAGTCGGACAATATAGGCGTGGAGGTCCGAAGGTCCAACGCTCCCGAAGACCAGGCGACTGGACTGTACAGCAAGGCGCCTCTGTACACACCTTCTTGCATAACCTGAATTCCGAGGAAAGGCACATAGACTTGCATCAAAACATCACCCCGCAAAGTCTGATTGTCTAAGGGAACGGAGCCTATGCGGGGATCGGTCAATTGGAACTCGGTTTGGTTCCACAGGAATCCACCGAGAATCGAATAGCCTTTCTTGAATGTATAAGCTGCTCCAACCTGAGCCACCCAAAACTGGAAGTTCGTCCCGGACATTTCGAGGATAGGCTCTGCCGCGGCCAGGCCTACTGAAATGGGGGTTTCACCAGTGAACTGGAAGAGGCGCGGTGAAAAACCACCCCAGGATCCGAACAGTGTGATCGGTCCGGCAATAACATTGAGCCCCAGAGTTCCGGACCAGAAGTCGAAGTTTTTCAAGGAAACGTCAACGGTGCCGATCTGAAGTTGTCCGGCTGGGACACCAACATCAGCCGAAATGGGGATGCTCATGTTGGCGGTTATGTGTTGGTAGCCCACTTGGAAAGAGGGATTGAGCAGGATTTTTCCCATTTTCAATCCTTGGACCAGGGGCAAATTGGACAGGAAGCTCCCGGCTTCAGAATCTCCAACAGTTGATGACGTGCCGGGAAGAGTTACGGGAATAAGGCTCGGCAATGGAGTTTGAGCAAAAACAATTACCGGAAGAAAAACGCCTAGAACAAAGGCAAACAGCATTATCTTTTTCATCGGCCATACCCCTATCTTTCAAGACGATGTCGTCTGAACTGCATTTCCTATGTGAGAGGAGCCCGGCGTTCCCGAACAGTCGCCTGAAAGTGCTTAAACCTCGTGACAGCCGGTCGCCATAAGGCGCCTTATTCTGAGTTGTTTCCAGTAATTGATGAACTCTACCTCAATTTTCCAAAAACAGGCAAGGATTTATTCTGTGCGTTCCCATGGGGCTAGTAGGCGGTGCCAGCTCGCACAAAATATTTGACAATTCACATCCTGGACGACCACACTCCATTTGGCTTTTTTTGTCATTCCTAATCCTTGCATCGACAGCCGAACCCCAACA
The DNA here is from genome assembly GCA_052144015.1 of Desulfomonilaceae bacterium. Taxonomy (GTDB): domain Bacteria; phylum Desulfobacterota; class Desulfomonilia; order Desulfomonilales; family Desulfomonilaceae; genus DATJPW01. The sequence goes on along the minus strand of JBKQRG010000030.1, from coordinate 31,187 downwards.
ATGAGAATTTCTTCGTGTTTCGGTCCTGAAGTAGTTGCACTGTACGGAGATTCTGATCCTTATCGAGGCATTGGTAGCAGATGATCTGCCCTTCCCCCTTGTCACACGAGTTGAGGATGTCCAATCCAAGCGCTTCTTTGATTTTCTTGGCGTCAGTTGTGTCAGGTCTTTTTATAACTTCAGCCAAATCCTTCTGAATTTGATCGCACTTGGCGGCCATTTCGACAACCTGTGCAGAAGCCGACGTTGAACAAATCATAATTAACGTAAGCAGTGCCACAGCGAACGAAGTTTTCATCTATTCTCCTCTTCCGGCATAATCAACCTTATAAATCCAGGAACTATAGTCCTTTTGGCCGCACAAGGGACCTTTGAAAAGGATTCTGAATTGCCCAGGTGTCCTGCTGATCTCAATCCTCTTCATTTGAAATTAATTCTCTCAGCATCTCGTAGGCCGGAGCAGAAACCGATGTGAAACGAACTAGCGCTTCATTGGCCCCATTGAATGCTGTAACAAAAATGATCTTCCCGTAGATCTCGGGGTTTGTTTCGCCTGATGAGCCGATCTTGCAGAGCATCCGTACGTCTTCCCACTTGGTTATTACGTCATGGAACATGACTTTGGCTGACATCAAGGATGCGTGAGTCATGACCGCCGTTTTCCCACTCCCGGTAATAATCTTCTGATCCATACCATACACCAAGAGAGGCACCCCTTCAGTTAGTCGGACCAGCGTTTCATTCCTGTCCGGCAACTTAGCTTCTAGATCGCCCAAAATTCCTCTCACATCGTAAAGTTTTACCGTGCCGGGTACGCCCTTCATCTCCACATCGACGGCATCTCTGATGTCGAGCTTCTGAGAAAGCGATTCGTATGTGGTCTGGCTTATGAGAACCTGTCCACCAACGGTAAAAGATTCCACCCGTCCGGTGAAGTTGACCTGAGATCCGACAGCCCCGTACTTGGTCCGTTTCTCCGATCCGATATTGCCGACTATGACCTCCCCGGTATTCACGGCAACTCCCATTTCAAGATGTGGCAGTCCATCAGATTCGTTCTGAGCATTTATCTCCTGCATTGCAATTTGCATGTTGAGCGCACAGGCCACCGCTAATTCAGGATGATTCTCCAATGTCTCAGGCGCACCGAAAAAGGCGAGTATGCCATCACCGATAATCTCATCGATGATGCCGTGGTGGTCCAGAATGATATCGACCATTCTGCCCAGATAGCGGTTCAGGAACTTGATCACGTCTTCCGGCTTCATGCTGGAAGTTAGGGATGTGAATCCTCGCAGATCAGACATCATAATGGAGATCTTTCTGGCTTCACCTCCAAGCTTCAGCCCGTCTTTCGAGTCAAGAAGCCTCTTAACCACCTCCTGGGTTAAGTAACGTCCAAATGTATCCTTGATTCGTTCCCGGTCTTTGAGACCTTCAGTCATTGAAGTGAAGGCTCGCGCGAGTTGACCGACTTCGTCGGTGGAACGTATGGTGCTGAGATCGATATCAAGATCTCCCTGGCCTACTTTCACTGTTTCAGCAGCCATCCGGAGCAGCGGGCGGCTGATGGACCGTGCAACCAATACGGACAGCACGACGAGGAGAGCGATTCCAGCCGCTGCCAGCACCAACGTTTCATGATGCAGAGATTCAACTTTTGCAAACATCTCGCTTTTGGGCAAGACCGTTCCTACTATCCAGCCTGGTGGATTGATGCGGGTGAACGCGAGAAAAGAATCGGCCCCTGTCATTGCAGATCCAATGTCTTCAAAACCTTGTTCTTTCGAGAGTATGGTTTGGGCTATTTCCTTACCGTTAGGCTGCTTGTACAGCTCTACAATGTCAAAAACCGTCATCCGACCGACATGTTCAGGGTTCCGGCCAGTGATCAGCGCTCCTTTATCTGAAAGGACAAAGCAGAATCCGGAATCGTACACCTTCTGGGAATTGACCAAATCGTTCAGGGCAGCGAGAGAGAATTCTGCGGTAACTATGGCTACGATTTTTTCAGCAGAACCATCCGATTGTCTTTTGAACATCGGACAGGAATACGTGGTCATGACTACTCTCCCGCCGGCTTCGTCGACGTAGGGTTCTGTCCAGACTGGCTTTTTCTGATCCCGAGGAATCCGGAACCACTCTTTGGAAAAATAGTCATATGACCCCGTTCCCACTTGATCGAAGTGGATTTCTCCTTCTTTCCATCTAAAATAAGGAGCGTACCTTTCGATCCCAGGCTTGAACTCGAATGGCAGGAACGCGACCAAGATTCCGCGTGCCCGGGGAGTTTGCTGAACCATTCGCCGAACCTGGTTCAAAAGGATTTCTTCATCCCAAGGCACAGTTTCAAGAGATGAAGTCAAGTCTTGAACTGCGGTGGCGACGACGAGAAACTCCTGCTCTATTTTATTGCCCAGGGCCAAGGTGAGATTTGTTGCACTGATTTCGGCCTCCTGGCGAATCAAATCACGGGAATTGATGTAACTCTTTCCCAGGACGAGCGCCAGCACAAGACACGTACTGCTTAGCACAAGAAGACTGATCTTAATTGTGATGCTGCTGCGCAGAAATCTCATATTTAGCCTCTCTCGCCGGGACTGGGAACAATTATGATTGTTTCGGTTTAAAACCGGCCAGAATCTCAAGGAAAACAGCTCTTTTCTTGTAGGTCAATTCGGCTCTGTGTAGACCCCATAGTCGTTAAATTAACGTTCCGGCTGGTTCGGGCCGAAGGGACGACGAGACACTAGCCCGGCGATTTAGAAACTGTCTCAAAATTATCTTATCTGCCAAAATCGTAGCACGATGCCGCAGCCCGTTCTTGATGAATCCGACCAAGGGCGGGTTTCAAACCCGCCCCTACAGTAGCTGTTTGCTACCAACCGCCAATCGCAACAGCATACGACATCTGGTGGGTTCCGTCTCCGCATTGATGTCGTGGCACGACTTAGGGTTCACGAAGAATTCTGAGACAGCCCCTGAATCACCGGGCTACTTTCAGAAGTTCCTACGGAACGATAACTGCCCTTATTTTTTGACTCCCATGAGGGGCCGATCAGACGACACCAGCGAAACGAACAGGGTCATCGCTCAAAGGGGAAGACCACCTTCCAGTCTTTCTTCATACTTATGACTACCCATCCTTTGTTCTGGGCCTCGGCAAACAGGGCTTCGGAGAACCTGCCGACTTTGGTCTCCGGCAGTCCCCCTGCTGGACCATAGGCATACTCACGCTCAGCATCGTCATGAAGCACAAGCATTTTGAGGCGTGTTCCTTGCCCGGCGCCAGTCCATTCCAACATTTCGCGATCACCGTCGGAATTGCCAAATGCAGCATACGGCCTTTTCCCGATGAACAGGTTGATACCGATGGGTTTGCCGGCGCGGTCGCTGACAAAAAACTCTTGCGGCAATATCATCAGCATCGGTTTGCCATTCTGGTACTCGTACTTGGTAGCCATGCTCGATCCCACAACTTGTTCGGGTGGGACGCCGTAGACGCGGTCACTGTAGATTCGCACGAAATCCTGGCCGCCGCCGGTCACAATGTATGTCTTGAAGCTGTTGGCTCGAAGGTAAGTCATGACCTCAAGCATGGGCTGGTATACCAGTTCGGTGTACGACCTCTGGAAACGCGGGTGCTTCGCTGTCGCCAACCATTGCTTGGCCATCTCCTGGAATACCTCGGTGGTCACTCCAGTCTGGGTGGCTGCGATGATGCGTGCCCAATCCTGCTTATCGAACTTGGCCATAGATGCCCTGTCGCCCGCGAGCACGGACCTGAAGGGCTCAGTGGTTTTCCATTCAGGGTGCTCGTTGGCCAGAGTCTTCACTCGGTCCAATTCAAATATGGCCTGCGTGTAGAGCGGATGCTCCACCCACAGAGTGCCGTCCTGGTCGAACGTGGCAATCCGATCTTCCGGAGCAACGTAATTTGGGTTAGACTTTTCGGTGACGGTCTGAACAAATTGAATAATCGCCTGCTTGGCTGCGCCGTCATTCCATGAAGACAGGGGATCGGTCTGTGCCTGTACCTGACCAGCTATTAGCAGTACGCCGCATAGTATCACTACAACGGCATAATTCATTCGCGAGAAAAAAAGGCCCGGTTTCATAAGAATCTCTTTGGTTGAATGTAAAGGCGGCTCCGTGTAGGACATCATGATTTGCCTTCTGCTGATTACTTTTTCGACGGGCTGGCCCCGGTGACGTTCAGGGCATCCAGACGCATCTTTATGCGGAGCTTATATTGATCCGGTAGTCCTTCCGTACTGAGACCCTTTTTGTACACTTTTTCGGCCTGCGCCTTTTGCCCCTCTTTCTCATAGATTCCGCCCAGGAGCAAGTAGGCATCGGCGTAGGTCGGTTGTACAGCAATAAGGTTGTTAAGTGTGCCCGCTGCGCCAGCAAGATCTCCTTTTTGTTGTTGGTAAAAAGCCAGCGTGTAGGCGTACCTGGACTGGTCCGGACGCAATTCGGCTGCTTTCCTGCAGAATCCGATTGCCTCATCGAGTCGGTCTTTCGAGAGGATCACGCAAAGATTGTACGCAGCCTGAGCCATCTGGGGGTCGTCTTTCAGGGCAGCCCGAATATGCTTCTCTGCGGCTATGGGATCATTCTGTTCAGCCTTGAGCAGGCCCATATTAAAATTTGCGGCCGCGTTCTCCGGTCCGATGGCCAATGCCTTCTGCAAAGCATCATTGGCTTTTTGATTGTCCCCCATGCGAGCGTACGCCATCGCTTCGTTCACCATAACGAGCACTCCACGAGGTTCTATTTTTAGCGCAGAGTCATACGAAGCAACCGCCTGCTTGAAGTCCCCTCGGTCGAGGTAATAGTTTCCCAGGTTGTAATGGGATTCCCACTGATCCGGACGTGACAGGATTGAAGTCAGGTACTCCTTATTGGCTGCCTCTACTATCTTCTTCTCGGCGTTTTCCATCAGGAGGTCATGGAAACGAGCAAGCGATGCTGCCGCCCGTACACGAACCAGCCGGTAGTCATCTCCTGCCGCTGTCACGAGTGCCTTTACTGATTCCTTTGTCGCCACATTTTGGAGCGCTTCAGCGGCGGCAGCACGCACAAGCGGTGAAGGGTCTTTGATACCACTGAACAGCACCGGCACAACCCGTTGGTCGCCGGAAACAGGGACAAGACGGATAAGCGATGCAGCGAAGATCTCGTCGCGATTTTTGCCGGTCACATAATCAAGCATCTCAGGCAGCTTGCTCCAGTCTCGTTTTCGAGCCGCATCGACCAGAATTGCACGGCTTATTATAGACGCCTGAAAATCCCTAGGCCGCCACTTTTTGACCCACTCGTCTGCCCACTCGGGGCTCTTGTCCGGATGACAGAGGTTGCATGCATTCGGCGATTTAAAAGCTTTAGTAGCAGCAGGAGCAGGCGGAAGCATTGAATGATCGCTCCTGCGCATGCGAGCGAACTCTGTCATGGGCATGTGGCATGAAATACACTTGCTGCCGGCGCTGTCTGCCTTGTGTTTCGTGTGCTCAGTGGGGTTGTCGATCTTGTCTTTATGGCAAGGCATGCAAGCCTGATTGGCCTTTTCTTCCGCTTTGAACTTGTACCGTCCGCTGGAAGTGTGGCAGTGCAAGCAATCAAGTTTGCCTGACTTCACACAAGGGCTCATTAACCAGGAGGTGTACGTGTAGTTCTCGCCAAGATCACGGCCATCCGGGTAATAATCATGGTTTTCGAGAGTTACCAGACCAAAGTGGTCGAAGAATTTGTCCCCTGGTTGGAACGTATCCGTGAGCACAACCGCCTTTGCATGACAACTGGAGCATGTTGCGTTGTTCTGCTCCTTGGAAAAGTCACGACCGCCACGAGTTATTTTCAAATCGTTCGGGACGGTTCCCTTTGGCGCCGCCTCGCAGACACGAATGTGCTCATCAGCAGGGCCGTGGCAGGTCTCGCAATTGATGCCCGGCTCCTTCCAGACCGTGTGGTAGGTGTCGGTCTTCAGGTCATAATTCGTGGAGACCTGGCTCACGTGGCACCCATAACAGGCTGTGTTGAAGGTGTACTGCCAGTCCTTCCAGTGTATCGGTTCATCGGTTTGGCCCGGGAAATGGCGCACTCCGCTGGCAGCTGTGTCGAACCAAGCCTTCTTATTCACGTCGTACGCTACAGGCAGAGTCTGAAGTCGGCCCCTCTCCATGGCGGTGAGGAAGTAATAGACATTCTTGCCGCCCATTGCGTGATCGATCCGATACTTCTGCTCGCCTTTGGGACCTCGTTCAACAACCCACCCGGTGTCGCCCGCAATATCAGCTCGGTACCGAGAGTCTCCAATAACGATCTCTTCCGTCTGAGGAGAGAGCTTGTTGACGGCCAATTCAGATGTGTAGGGTTGCATGGCCAGCCCGTGATAAGAGGGAGCCCACAATTGATAAAATTTTTCGTGACATTTCCGGCAGCTTACCGAGCCAGTGAAAGCTGATCGGTCCGCTGTGGATTTGAGAGTACCGGGTTCAACACTAACCCCCGATTGACTAAACACGAAAATAGCGACTCCCGCTAAGAACAACGCAAAGATTGATGTCTGAAGTCCGCTCCTTCGCATTCTCCTCTTTCCTTTTTGATTTCAACGAGTTTCTGGGCCACCTAACTAGCCGCTTTTTCGCGAAGCCAATTGACCCGTCTCTTTAACCAAAGACCGTCTGGCGCTGCGGATTGCCAATTTGGGTGGAGCGAGAACGATAAGCAAATAGCTAACGCCACGCTTGCGCACAAAATTGGCAGTAGCGCCTGACAGCATACCACGGAAATTGTTAGACGATAAAAAACCGGCCGTGCCCTTTTCAAATTTCATTCAAAAAGGTCATTTGAGATCGAATTCCACTTTCTTGATTTTTCCGGTGAATGCGAAATTCGTCGGGTAAAGACCTACGGGAGATCCTGTATCTGTACCGATGTCGAAGGTTTCATCAGCGGAGAACAATAAGGGCACTGTTCGCTCTATTCTGCCTTCGGCCGCTAATTGACCGTTTACGAATAGTTTGCTCACGCCGCCCTTTCCCATTCCTCCACCATCGTAGGCAAATTCGTACTGAATAGTTGCAGGGCCGGGATCCAGCTTCTTGGCCGCGATGATAGTAGGCCGCTGGGTTGTAAGGTAATTGTATGTGAAGGAAGGCTTTCCATCTTTGAAATAAAGAGACCACCCGCCTACTACGCCCCCTATGGCTGCTACTACTCCTTCCGCACCGGCTTGCGGGATTTCCACGTCCGCTGTAATCTTAAACGATCTGTTCATGGTGTACGGTGCACTTGCTTCAGGGATACGGGTAGCGCCGTCATAGAATACGAATTTGTTACGATTGCCGCCAGCCAGCGGCAATTTCGCCCGGTCCACACGATCCCCACCACGATCGTCCAGAGGCAAAACATTGTGCTTGGCTGCCTCGGCCCAGAACAGGTCCTGCAATGCCCTTAACTTGTCCGGATATTTGTCAGCGAGATCGTCCGCCTGGCTGAAATCGTCGGCCAGGTTGTATAGTTCCCATTTTTCGTTATCGAAACTAAATCCCTTGGCAAATGAAAACTCCCACGGCACTCGTCCATGGAAACAAGAAGCTATCCAGCCGTTGTCATAAAGCGCGCGGTTCGCCATTATCTCGAAATATTGCGTACGTCGACGACTGGGAGCTTTAGGATCGTCAAAGCTATAGAGCATACTTACACCCTCAATCGGCTTCTGAGGGGCCCCGTTTACCAATGATGGTTCGGAAATGCCTACGGCTTCCAGAATGGTGGGGACTATGTCTATGCAGTGATGAAATTGGGAACGCAGGCCTCCTGCATCCTTGATGCGTTTCGGCCAGCTGATCACCATAGGATTGCGAGTGCCCCCAAAATGAGAAGCCACCTGTTTAGTCCACTGGAAAGGCGTGTCGCATGCCCAGGCAAATCCCACAGGATAGTGGTTGTAAGCCCTGGGGCCACCCAGCTCATCAAGGTGTTTCAGAACAACGGAAGGATCCTCTGGGACACCGTTGAGCACACTCATTTCATTTAGAACGCCATAAGGAGTCCCTTCTCCGCTGGCTCCGTTATCTCCCACAATGTAGATGAACAGGGTGTTGTCGAATACTCCCAATTCCTTGATAGCGTCCACGAGACGTCCCACTTCGTAATCCGTTTGGGCCAGGAAACCGGCATAAATTTCCATTAATCGCGATGCTATTCTTTTGCGCTCAGGTGTGAGTGATTCCCAAGCCGGAATTTGGCCTGGCCGCGGTGTCAATTTGGCGTTAGCCGGAACCACCCCGAGTTTCTTCTGGCGCGTGAGTATTTCCTCGCGGAGTTTGTCCCATCCCTGATCGAACTGCCCCCTGAACTTATCAGACCACTCCTTTGGCACATGGTGCGGCGCATGGGTAGCCCCAGGAGCAAAGTAGACAAAGAAAGGCTTCTCTTGTGCAATTGATTTTTGCAATCGTATCCAGGCTATAGCCTGATCTGCAAGGTCTTCATTCAGCGTGTAGCCTGGTTTCTTAGGCCGTTCAATGGCCATAGTCCCATCGTAGAGCGGAGGTTCATATTGGTGCGATTCGCCACCGATGAATCCATAGAACTTCTCGAATCCCACCCCGGTAGGCCAGCGCTCAAAAGGTCCGGCTATACTGGTCTCCCAGACCGGAGTGTTATGCCATTTGCCCCACGCCGACGTGTTGTAACCGTGCTGCCGCAATAACTCGGCTATCGTGGCCGTGCTTTTAGGGATTATACTGGAATATCCATCGAAACCGGTCGCTAATTCCGTGATTTGACCAGTGCCTACCGAATGATGATTACGGCCCGTCAGCAACGCCGCACGAGTCGGTGAACAAAGGGCTGTCGTATGGAATGCATTATAGCGCAGACCTTGTTGCGCGAGCCGGTCAAGCGTTGGGGTCGGCGCTGGGCCTCCGAACGCTCCCGCAGCTCCAAACCCCACATCATCGAGCAAAACTATTACTACGTTGGGAGCGTTAGCAGGCGCTTTTATCTCCTTGATCTTGGCAGGTTTTGAATCCTCCCAGGTTCTTTCTACTTGAGCAGGGAGTGGTTTCTCCGGTCCAGGAAGCATTTCCTGCGCATAAGCTCCCATACTAGGGCTCCATGCAAACAGCAGCATCGCTGAAATCAATCCATTTTTGATAATATTTCGGCTCACGTTAGATTCCCCTTATTGAAGGTGCCTATTCACTGCAAATTATGCATAAGGGCCGGCCGATTGGCACATGTGCACCTACTGAAACTCGGAGATGAGCTTCGAGCGCCGCCGGCAGCCCTCACGATTTAAAAGTGGCAATATCTCTTTCTCTCCAACAGTTTTTGCCTGGTATGACCCTTTGTCAGGGGAATCAGCTCCCGCCGGTAAAACCGATTTTAATTCGAGCCGGAAATTTCTTGAGAACTTCAAGATAACGTGTGTATTCCGCGCCCAGCACCACCGCGGCAGGGATGTGGCGAATACCGATATTCACGTCCTCCTGAGGATCGGTATAGAGATTGACCATTGTCGCGCCTCCGGTTTCGCTCACGATCGCGCCGCTGAAACCGGCCTGATAGCCTCTGGGAAAAATTGCTTTTTCCAATTCGACAGTTCCAATAAGTTTGAATTCGTCAATTCTGACTGCGGAAAAATGCGCATTCAGCGTATAAATCCGGCTCCGTCTATTCGATAGGCCCTTATCTGCAATTAAAAAGGATGCCTGGTCTATTCCATCTATGTACCGATCTTTTGGGACGAACTTGGCAGCCTCAGCACCGGGAGCTCCGGCCACAGAAATGCAGGTATTGAACAAATCGGCCAAATCGAACAGCCCATCCGATTTCCGCGGCGAGACAACTCCCTTCCAGTAGACGAAAGTCGGCACTCGTACGCCACCTTCCCAACTCGATCCTTTGTGGCCGCGGAAAGGCGAACGGCCGTGTGGTGGTACCTCTCCTTCTGGCCCATTGTCGGAGGTGAGCACAATCAGCGTATTTTCCAGCTGGCCGGTTTCTTCCAACACTCGTACCAGTCTACCTAAAATATCGTCAGCTTCTACGACCGCATCGCTATAAACTGTCCTCGCCGGAGATTTACCCGCAAATGTTCCATTCGGATAGTTGTCGAAATGGGCGGCTCGGGTCGCGTGATACAAGAACCAGGGCTGCTTGCTCTTGGCCATGTTCCGGATGAATTTTTCGCTGCACTTGGCCCAGTCCTGGTCGAGATTTGCAATGGTGGAGAGATTAATTTCGTAAAGGTTCTCGACTCCTGGTTTTCCTTTCACGCAATGTGCGTTGTTATGATTGAAGGGGAGCATCTTCATCATGGCAAAACGTGAGGGGCTCAGCGCCATCTCCGGGTTAAAGTAGATGTCACGCCACTCCGTATACATGTCGGAGACGCCGAGAAAGCCATAATAATCGTCATAGCCGACGTTCTGAGGCAGCGAGCCCTCATTCTCTCCCATGTGCCACTTTCCTACTCCCTGCGTTACGTAGCCCTGCTTCTGGAGGACCGAGGCAACAGTAACTGCGCCGTCCAGGCCGCCGGCTTCGCCGTACATCGGCGGACGAAGCAAACCATGATGAAGTGGATTCTGCCCCAAGTGGATCGTAGCCCGCGTGGGCGTGCAACTCGGTGTAGAATAGGCTGAAGTTAAGATCAGACCATTTTGGGCCAGCCGATCCATATTCGGGGTCGGGTTGCCGACTGCTTCCCCTCCTCCATTGAATCCAGGGTCCAGCCACCCTACATCATCCATAATAAATATTAGTATGTTGGGTTTTTTGCCGAACCTCTTCTCTAAAGCAGTCAACTTCTGCCTGGCTTCTTTGTCCTGTTCGGCATGGGCTATGACTGGTTCCATATTTTCGGCTATTTTGGCTGGCGGAACATGAAGGTACTGCCCGGGATGATCGTATCCCTTAGCTGTGGTTTGGCCGGTCACAGTGCCACGTGTGATATCCTCAGCCCAGACCGCACCTGATGAAAAGGACACCATAATTATTGCGGTTATTAAAAGATATTCCGAGATATGTTTCATCCTTCCCAAGGACCATATGATTTGTTGTGACACCATCCTAATCTCCTTTCGAAAACAGACTTCGCAAAAGCGAAGACGTTTTTGTGACCACATCCGCTGCCGTAAAGCAACTGACGATTCTAGTAAACGAATCATGAGGAATTTGCACAAACCACGTGTGGGAATGCTCTGTCAAGTCTACACTTGCATTATTCGAAGCTCGTCCTTACATCCTTTTATTGCCGAGAGTATTGCCTCCGCAAAAAAGTGGCGCAAACTGTTCATTAGCATAATGGGAGTGGCATTTTAAAAGCCGACATTCGTAAGGAGCGAGAATTATGGCCGAAACAATTACTACCAAAGGGACCCATGAACAAAATCAACACAGGGCCAATCGTCTGGCTCGCGAAAAAAGCCCCTATTTGCTTCAGCACGCAAATAATCCCGTCGAGTGGTACGCATGGGGAGACGAAGCATTTGAAAAAGCCAAAGAAGACGACAAACCGATATTCCTTTCAATCGGCTATTCGACTTGCCACTGGTGCCATGTCATGGAAAAGGAATCGTTCGAGAATGACGAGACCGCAGAGTTGATGAACAACACATTCGTTTCAATTAAGGTCGATCGAGAGGAACGGCCCGACATAGATCATGTGTACATGACCGTCTGCCAGATGATGACCGGAAGCGGCGGCTGGCCCCTGAACATAATCATGACGCCCGATAGAAGGCCTTTTTTCGCAGGTACTTATTTTCCCAAGGAAAGTCGCTACGGAAGATTGGGATTGGATGAGCTTTCGCGAAAGATTAAAACTCTTTGGACCCAGAGCCGTGATCAGGTATTGGACTCCTCGGATAAAGTCATGCTTGCCCTGGAAAGGATTCAGGAAGAACCGCCCGGCCAGTCGTTAGGCAAAGACGTTTTGGATACGGCCTTTCGCCAGCTTTCTCAACGTTATGATCCAAAGCATGGCGGCTTCAGTAATGATCCCAAGTTCCCCACAGCGCATAACATGCTCTTTCTGCTTCGGTCCTGGAAACGCAGCGGAGATGAGAGCGCTCTCCACATGGTGGAACATACACTTGAGGCTATGCGGCAGGGCGGAATTTACGACCATGTCGGTTTCGGGTTCCACAGGTACTCGACGGACGATCGATGGTTGGTACCTCATTTTGAAAAAATGCTCTACGATCAGGCCATGTTGGCCATGACCTACACCGAGGCGTATCAGGCCACCGGCAAAGAAGAGTACGCCGGGACAGCTCATGAAATTTTCGCTTATGTGCTCCGTGATATGACAGCGACTGAGGGCGGCTTTTTTTCCGCGGAAGATGCGGACAGCGAAGGCGTGGAGGGAAAATTCTACGTCTGGACAATGGAGGAGATTCGGAATCTGTTAGACAGTTCCGAAGTGGAACTTGTTGTCGAAGTGTACTGTGCTGCTGACGTGGGCAATTTTCATGAAGAGGCAACCGGCCAACTCACGGGGAGCAACATACTTCATATGAGACAATCGCTTCCACAAACAGCATCTAGGCTTGGGATGCATCCGGAAGAGCTTGGAGCCAAACTGGACCTGGCGCGTGAGAAGCTCTTTAAGGGCCGGGAAAAGCGAATACACCCCCATAAGGACGACAAGATATTGACGGACTGGAACGGGCTCATGATCGCGGCCTTGTCCAAAGCCGCGCAGGTCTTTGACCGGCCCGAGTACGCGGAAGCGGCTATAAGAGCCGCAGACTTCCTCCTCACTACCCTGCGCGAGCCTGATGGCCGGCTCCAGCACCGATATCGTGACGGAGAAGCCGGTTTGCCCGCGCACGTTGACGACTATGCGTTCATGATATGGGGACTTCTGGAACTGTATGAGGCCACCTTTAAAGTTGATTATTTGAAGGCCGCTCTGGATCTGAACAAACTCTTCCTCCAGTATTTTTGGGATGCGGAAAGGGGAGGGTTCTATTTCACGTCGGCTGACGGGTCAGAGCTGCCGGTGCGAAAAAAGGAGATTTATGACGGCGCGACACCTTCAGGAAATTCAGTGGCCGCGCTGAATCTGCTACGATTGAACCGCATTACTGGGGACCCTGAATTTGACAAACTGGCCGACCTGATGGGGCGAGCCTTCTCCGGGAGTGTTAATCAGTTCCCGTCCGCGTACACCCAACTGCTCGTGGCGCTGGAATTCGGCATGGGGCCCTCGCATGAAATAGTAATAACAGGTCGAGCCGGAGCTACGGACACCAATCGTTTATTGAAAGAGCTGAGAAGGCCTTTCCTCCCCAACAAGGTGGTCCTGTTCCGCCCTGCCAACAGTGAATCATCGGAAATCGCCGGCATTGCGCCCTATACAAGAGATCAGAAAGCACTGGATGGCAAAGCAACGGCCTATGTGTGCGCAAATTTCAGTTGCGAAATTCCCACCAGCGACCCGAACAAGATGATGGATCTGTTGAATAGATAGGCGAAATGAGAGGTGTGGTGCAGGCTTTCCAGCCTGCCGTCTTTCGGAATCCAAATCATGGCAGGCTGGAAAGCCTGCCCCACAAAGGCAACCTCTTTGCCCGCACAAACTGAATAACTATTTGACCTCCCAGTTTCCCCTCGCCAACTTTACCTCCACCTGCTATAAAACAAGGTTGCGATTTGTTAAGCACACGCGTCGCCTTCCCAATCCAAGACGCATCGCCAAGACAGAAAAAACAGCTTTCATGAAAGAACCTGGAGGATGGTTTATGAACCTTTTAGATAAACAATCATTGGATGAACTCTGTATCAACAGCTTGCGGATGCTGTCCATCGACGCTGTTCAGCAAGCCAATTCCGGGCACCCCGGTCTCCCGCTTGGCGCCGCGACTATGGCTTACGTGCTCTGGACGCGATATTTACGGCACAACCCTACGAATCCGATTTGGCCTGATGGGGACAGGTACGTCCATTCCGCGGGACACGGTTCCGCGCTCCTTTACGCGTTGCTGTATGTGACCGGCCATGATTTATCACTGGATGACATCAAGAATTTTCGGCAGTGGCAAAGCAAAACACCGGGACACCCCGAGCGGGATCTCCGGACAGGTATCGAATCGACCACAGGACCTCTGGGTCAAGGTTTCGGTATGGGCGTGGGCATGGCGCTGGCTGAACGGTATCTGGCCTCTGTTTTCAATCGACCGGGATTCCCCATTGTAGACCATCACACATACGGCATTGTCTCGGACGGCGACCTTATGGAAGGGGTCTCTTCCGAAGCCGCTTCCCTCGCGGGACACCTCCGACTGGGAAAACTCGTCTATCTTTATGACGACAACCATATTTCCATCGAAGGGGATACTGCCCTGGCTTTCACCGAGGACGTTGCAGCGCGTTTTCTCGCATATGGTTGGCACGTGCAGCGAGTAGAGGACGGAAATGATATTCCGGGCATCGATGCGGCCATACGTAATGCACGGGAAGAGACCGAAAGGCCTTCGCTTGTCCTCGTTCGAACCCACATAGGTTACGGCAGCCCGAAGCAGGACAAGGCATCCGCGCATGGAGAACCTCTCGGCGAAGACGCCCTAAAAGCGACAAAGGACTTCTTCGGTTGGCCGCAGGAGCCGCGATTCTATGTTCCGGAAAAGGCGTTGGCGCATTTTCGACAGGCTGTAGATCAAGGCCGAAAATTGGAAACGCAATGGAAGGACATGTTTGCCAGGTACCGAGCAGAATTTCCAGCAGAGGCTGAAAAATTCGAACAGCAGACAAAGGGAGTACTCCCAGTCGATTGGGACGCGGATATTCCAGTGTTCAACCCGAAAGACGGACCAATGGCAACTCGCGTTGCTTCAGGAAAAGCGCTGAACGCAATTGCGAAACATGTGTCCGGTCTGATCGGCGGTTCCGGCGATCTCGCGCCTTCGACAAATACATTGATCTCCGGCTCCGATAACCAGGCTTTCGAGACACCGGCAGGCCGCAACATCAGATTCGGTGTCCGGGAACATGGTATGGCTGCGGTCGTGAACGGCATGGCTTTGCACGGCGGTGTGGTGCCTTATGGAGCTACATTTCTCATATTTTCGGATTATATGAGGCCGTCCTTGCGCTTATCGGCTTTGATGGATGTTCACTCGACTTTTATTTTCACGCACGACAGCATAGGGCTGGGAGAAGACGGCCCGACGCATCAACCGGTGGAACATTTGGCTTCTCTGAGGGCGATACCGAACTTCACGGTAATCAGACCGGCTGACGCAAATGAGACGGCGGAAGCATGGCGAATCGCAATGCAACGTCGAGGGCCGGTGGCGCTGATATTGACACGACAGAAGCTTCCGATTCTTGACCGTGGGCGCTATTCGGCCGCGAGCGGACTCGCCAAAGGAGCCTACATTATTTCCGACACTGACGTAAAACCGGACATGCTGCTGGTAGCTACAGGCTCGGAAGTGAGTTTAGCTCTTCAAGCTCAGGAAAAACTTGCATCTGATAAGGGAATCAAGGCGCGTGTGATTTCAATGCCGTCCTGGGAGCTTTTTGAGGAACAATCGCAAGAATATCGGGATACTGTTTTGCCGCCGGATGTTCCCGTTCGGCTGGCGATCGAGGCCGCGGCTCCGCTGGGTTGGAAACAGTGGGTCGGTGACCGAGGCGACATAATTGCTGTTGATCGTTTCGGAGCTTCAGCCCCGGGCGACCAGGTGCTCAGTCATTATGGCTTCAATGTTGATAACGTCGTCGCTCGCGCAGAGGCGCTGGTGAAGAAGCACCGGTGATCAAAGAGACATTACCGCAGAGATGTATTCCGTCGGTGATCATGTCATGAAGAAAGCTGAAGATCTGCTTTCCAAACTGCAAGAAAACCTTCCTCGGCTCAGACAAGAGTATAGAGTCAAATCTTTAGGCCTGTTCGGTTCTTATTTGAGAGGAGACCAAAAAAAAGATAGCGATGTGGATATCTTGGTGGAATTCGAAGAGCCGATTGGCCTTCTGAAATTCATAGGCTTGGAGTTACAGTTGACGGAATTGTTGGGTACAAAGGTCGATCTCGTCATGAAGGCCGCATTGAAACCCGGAATAGGAAAGCACATCTTGAACGAGGTCACCTACGTATGACACGAGAATATAGTAAAGGTAGGATGTGGTGAGCGTAGCGAACGGCATCGTTCATGAAAAGACTCGAATGATGCGGTTCCCGCTGGTCACCGCATCATTCTACGGGATTTCTTGAAGTTGTCTCTGCGCTCTCTGCGGTGAATGTTTCCCTATCCTTCTTCTTCCAACAGCATTTTGCCTATTTGTTCGATAATTGTTTCCACCCAATGTTCCGGGTAAGTTGCAGTGAGGTACCTGATATTGTAATGTCGCAGGCCCCAACGCCAGACCGTCGCGTCAGCGCGGCATTCCAAGTTTTCCCTAAATCGTGCCCTGTCACCTCGGGACATCGGCCACTCGGATTCCGGCGGTCGTTGCGCAACCACGTGTCCCAATTCCCTGAGAAAAGCCCCGATGAAAAGGTCCTCCGGCCACTGAAAATGCTCCGTGTACACGACAATAATGTGCTTGCGGCGGCCAACCGGTCCTTCAGTCCGGGTTTGCATCCCTAATGGTAAGGAAGGGTCGGGCATTACCCTCACGGTCAATGATCTGGCTCCAGACAGAAAAAGATCCAGGACCTCCTCAGGCAAAATAGAAAAGATCTTTTCAAACCGCTCCACCGAAACAGGGGATGTCTTGGATTCATTCCGCGAGCGGTCTATTTGCACATGCTCCCGCACGTAGTTCGCCACAGCATCGGTTTTCCCGGTCATATCCATCATTCCGTGGAATCGTCGGGCTTCAGGGGAATTACCACAAGCTCGTGAACGGTCCGGCACCGCTCTGCCGGGGTTCAGTTGCCGGAGTTGCGGCCGCGCCTTTCCATTTTGCCAGGAGGTCCCGGTATTCTTGATTCGCCGGATCCATAGCCAGGGCTTTTTGCAGTGTTTGGAGCGCATCCTGATTTCTGTTCAGAGCTTGTTGTACCTCGGCAAGATTTTCCAGCATGTCAGGGCTGTTACCCCCGGTTAGCTCTACGGCTTTTTCACCCATACGCAGGGCCAGCTGAGGATTGTGAATTGAAGGATCAGGCGCCAAGGCATATAAAAGAGCGAGCGACGCATAGGCGGACGCAAACTTCTTGTCCAACTCGAGAGCCTTTTCAAAGTCCTTTAACGCAAGTTCGTATTCGCCCAGTTTGCGGTAAGCAGTTCCTCTGTCTTTATAGAGAATAGGCGAAGACTGATTCATTTCAATTACTTTGCTGAATTCGTCCACCGCCTTCTCGTGACGGCCTTTTCCACTCAATGCCATACCGCGGTTGTGATAGGCCGATAGCGATTTCGAGTTTAATTTAATCGCCGAATCAAAATCATCGATCGCTTTATCAAACTGCTTCTTTCTTAAATAAGCTACCCCGCGATTGTTGAAATACATATCTTTGGACCCGTCAATCTCGATAGCCCGGTTGAAGTCCTCCAGACCGCGACCGTATTCATGCAGTCCGTTATAAGCGAATCCTCTATTATTGTAGTAACGTGCGTCGTTCGGATTAAGACGGATTGCCATGTCAAATTCTTTGATGGCGTTTGTAAAATCATTCTTCGCATTTAATGCGAACCCTTTGGTATTGTATGCCTCGGAAGATGTGGGATCCAATTTTACGGCTATGTCCAAGGCTTCCAATGCCTTGTCGTAATCATTCGTTGCATTGTACGCAAATCCGAGTCGGGTAAAAGCAGCAGAAAAAGCAGGATCTAGTCTGGTAGCCTGAACCAAATCACCGATCGCGGATTGTGGATTTCCGCGCCTTAGATATATCTCTCCGCGCTTTGCCCACACATGCGCTGATTTGGGCTGCAGTTTGAGGGCATCCGAAAATCGGTTAAGCGCATCATCCAAATTTCCCGCGTCTTCGGCATCCAGTCCTGCACGAAATAAGTCTGCAAAATCCGCGGCGGAGACATTGATAGGAGATGCAAGAATTATTGTAGAGATTGATAAGGTTAATAAAACCCACTTAATTGGGGACATGCTTTCTCCTGGGTATTGCCGGAGCCTGAATCGGACGAATAAATGGCCCTGGCAGCAGAAGTCACCGGTATCTATACTTTGTTCGGCCGAGCTTGGCAAGAGACAGGGGGATCGGAACGGCGAAGTTGCTCAACAGAGGGGGTAAGGACCTGTCATTGCGAGGCCGTCAGGCCCGAGGAACGCGGGATGGCAATCTCAGATCCAGAGAGGCTCGCACGCTGGAACGTGAGTCAAGAGCGGATGTGACCCATGCCTTGCATAGGGGCGCTGAGAAGGCCACCGGGAACCCGCTTTTTGTGTAAAAAGCCGGTTCCCGGCCCCTCCGCCAAAAACTCTAAACTGTTGGGGGTAGATCACAGAATGTTGCGAGTACCGTCGGAATGACAGATCCATTGAGACCATCTGGATACAGGCAAACGCGAAGAATGTCCGCAACACGGCCATACCTCAGCAGGGCAGCAATAACTGTTTCCTTGCCAGGAGAAGCGTTTTCCTTGACAGAGGACCTCTTAATGGGTGACCCCATGCCGCCTTGGCTAAATGATCAATTCCAGTTTATTACTTTTCACTATAAGTGATAAATTCGAGTTTATCAGTTTCGCCGAAGTGATAAAGTATGGTTTGTCAGAATAATAAACTGTGCCTTATTAGTAGTGATAAACTGGAGTTTGTCTGTAAATATATTATTCTTAAGTACAACATAAGCCGGCGTAAGTAAGTGCGTACCGGCAAAAGCCGGACGTATTTCGTTTGATCAGCGAAAATTGGGCCCGAGTAATTTTTGGGAATGTGTCTTTCAGCTCGGGCTTCATCACTGTCCGCAAGGTGCCACGGACGGGAGGCGCCATGAAAAAGGTCTTGGAGGGCTTGCGCTTATCGGTTTGGACAGCAGATACAGCATGGAGAATACTGACCTTCTTGATTGTCATTGGAGGCGGAACGACTGCCGGTGTCCTGGCGAGCACAACAGTATTGTTTCGAGCACTCGGACCGCTGGCCTGGCTAGGCGTCGGCCTTGCATGTTCTCTCTTGATATCCCTGATCATTTACCTATTCCGCGCCGCCCAACTCGCCGCAGCTCAAGCGGCTCTGGCAACCGCTTTTGCGTCTCGTCCGAGTTACGTCAATCCGTTGCTGACGAGCTTCGCCGAACTCATCATCCCCATGGCGACGCTGCACTTACCACGCGAACAATTACATCAACGTAAGCAATTTCGGCGATGTAAATTTGTGGGACCCGGCGCTCTAACACTGCTTGGTGGCACCATTGTCAGATGTTCATTCAAAGAATCTGGACACGTCTTGACGGTACCTGACCATACGATGCTGACAGGTGTAACGGTCTTCGAGGGTTGCACGATCGAGGACTGCGAATTCATCGCTGTCACGATTATAATTCCACGTTCCATGGCTTCTCAGTTAGCCGAAGGGATTCCGGGCGTTCAAATCGCTTATTGAAAGGCTACAACACCGAGGTTTCGGTCAACGCGTTAATTCTGGGGACACCATACTTAATTCTGCTGCGGTATCCTTGGCAGAGTATATCCAATGTCTTGGCGGTCCAGTCTTGAAATCACGGCGTCTCGGTTACTAACAGAGCAATCGGGGGAGCGCCTGAAAATTCACTACAGTACTATCGGAAAACTGATTTCGGGAACAGCCATTCCGAGAGCCGCCTTTTCAAGATCCCATAATAGCTATGAGGAGCCACAATACGCTCCAATCCAGCCATCAATAGACAGTAACACCCTCCTTCGGCCCTTTCATGAATTAAGTATGGTGTCCCCGGAATTCCACGGAGAAAAGGGCGCGACCGCCGGTCGCGCCCTACAGCAGCGTGGATGGCGCGGACCGGCCACTCTACTCTGGCAGGCTGGAATCCCGCGCTGAACGCGGGACTGCCCCACGTTACAAACCCTGTTTACCCTACCACCAACAATATAGAGTTTTTGTTATGGTTGTTATGGGGTCATTATGGGGTCACCCATTAATTATGGGGTCAAGTCTGCTCTTGACTCATGTTTCAGAGCCAAGAGCAGACCTGATAATGACATAAGAGGCTTTATTGCTGTCACGAGTGACGGCGAATGACCTGTGCGGTGAAGATCTGCAGGCTAGACCCACCGACATCACCTCAGAAACATACCGGGAAACGCGAAGAATGTCCGCAACACGGTTGTGCTTCAGCAGGGCAACAATAGTTGTATCCTAGCGAGGAGAAGTGTTTTCCTTGACAGAGGGCCTCTTAATAGGTGACCCCACCGCCAACACTACCATAGCGATGACGGCGATACCCGAATTTTAAGAGATTTATCCAAATTGAAAATTGGTTAACCGCGGTCGTTGGAGCTTTTTATTAGATTTTTAAAAAGACGGGAAAGTCCAAAAAAAAGAGGCTGAGTTTCTTGTAATTTTTTTCGTTTTATGCTCCTTTCCATTCATAGAACAGAGATTTCCTAATAAAATAACGGGAGTTAATTATGTTAATTGAAGATGAATTTGAAATGAAGCCGGTGTGCCCTCAATGCGGAAAAGCATTAGATTTAGAAGATGAATGTGGGGAGCAATTTGATCCGGAGGCCGTTCTGGAATTATGCGATTGTGGCATTGCGCGGAATACTGTCATTCAGTGGGAACAGGAGCAAGGTGAAATATCACCGAACTATTTGCTAGTAAAGGCTGCCGGATCCCAAAAAAACCCAGTAGCGGAGTATAAGAATGGCCTCGATGCAGATGGGCGAATTAGGATAATTCAGATGCGCCGGCACTGAGATATGAGTAATTGGCTCAGCCGACACATACCCGGAACTATCGTTCATGTCCTTCGTATCGTTCAATAGTAATAATACCGGGAACTTATGTTCGAGGGACATTCGAACGGTATTTCACGATGTCTGTAATATCATTCAACATATCAGACCGAGGCTGCGCCAATAATCGCACAAGAGTTGAGGACACGTGTTCGATCGGCGCGGGTCGGTCCGCCGGTACCGTTTCTTCGACGCAGTAGAAAATCTGGGGAACCAGCTTCTTGCAAGGAGCCGGATTCCCGGTCTTTCTCCCCATTCGGTCAGTGGGGTGAGGTCGTTAATCTGGAGCGCCGGCTCGATCCCCTCTATTCGGCTCCGCAGGCTACAACCCATAAGGGAGCGGAAGCCTTGATCCTGGTCGGCCTCTGACGCCGTGGAGATCTGCAGGGCAGATTCACCGGCGTCACCTGAGAAACATACCGGCAAAGGCGAAGAAGGTACGCAACACGGTGCCCTGATAAAACATTGGCTAAGAACGTGTTTATCAAGTATAAAAGACCTGTGCAGGGGAGTTTTTACAAGGGTGAAAACATGACGGCCGAAGAGCAACTGCAACTTGCTAAGGATCAACTGGAAAGAGTCCAGAATGCGGCGTCTGAACCGGACTGGAAAGACTTATCATTGTATGGCTTTTATTGCCTGGAAAATGCGGTCTGCGCTGCCGCTACACATGCGGGAATCCACTTTTCACGGTCCCATCCTGAAAAGATAAAAGCGGCCGATCGACTTTCAGCAGAGCATGGATTTTCGCCCGTTTCCGCATTACTTATGGATTTGAATGATGCACGAAAAGCTGCAGCATACGGTGATATTGACAGTCCCGAGCTGGATGCTGAAGATGTTGTTAGTCATCTTGAACAATATGTAAAGGAAGTGGAGGCTTTCCTTGCAGCTTGAAGGGTCAAACCAAAGTGTTGTAAATATGCCGAGGCATAATGGGCCGATCGAGAAGCTTAGGCTCATCCCACGTTGGCCAAGTAAACAGGCTAAAGGGTGGGTTGAAGCTTTTGTCGAGCATGTATGTCAACATCCATCGTTAGCTGCTGTTGTGCTTGTTGGATCGGCTGTTCGTCCTGTCAACCAGGTTAATGATGTAGATGTACTTTACATCTACAAAAATGAACGGGTTGGGGTTCCGGGACGATCAATCGATGTTGATCTCAGATCCTATTCAGTTAACGACATTGAGTCGTTAATCGCTGACGGAAACGACCTGCTTGGTTGGGCTCTCCGCTTCGGGTATTTAATCTGTGAAAAGGATCTTTATTGGACCTCTTTGCGCGAAAAATGGCTGGGTAGGTTGCCCATTCCTGATCCGGAAATAGCAGCTGAACGCGCACGTAAGGCCGATGATATCTGCCGCACATTGCAAGAAATGGGCGATATAGACGCAGCACACGAAATGTTGCTAAGCAGGCTCACTCATGAGGCACGAGCACGCTTGCTGTCCCGCCGTATTTATCCGAAATCTCGTCCGGAGTTACCGCAGCAATTGAAAGATATTGGCGAGTATGATTTGGCCCAATCTCTGATTCAAGCTCTGATTGAGAGGGAATAAACGACCATTCAGTGAAGGTTAGTTGGTGACGCGAGGCCGATCTATTGTTGATAGCACTAGAATTTCGAACGTATTCGCGTTGGCATTTTGGGCCGAATGGTACCGGAATCGCACAGTTTATCAAGGGCTGTTGTAGAATGTCGAAAATCGCTGGACATGCAGGTCCAAAAACCAACGACACATAAAACTTAGTATAATTTCGGGGACACTCTCGCGGAATTATTCGGCCCCCGTCAGGACTAGCCCAACTTGCGCAAGAAAGCGTGTAAGGTGCTGATATTACAGGTGCTGGGTTGTTTTTTTGCCACTACATCTCAATCACTTGGTTCAATTATGCTGCATTTATTGTGCGTATCACGCATAGTGTTCAAGGCACCTCCATGAATGTTGTGCTCAATGACATATGTAATTTAGATTGTCAATGCATAAGCCGTAGTGCCAAAAAAACCACTTGGCGCGGCTTAAGCGCGCTAGATCACAGATGAAACCTAATATGGTACGTCCATTGCACGCGCAAGTTGGGCTAGGGTTTCAGAGGGGCATTTACCTGACTAAGGCCAGGCCGAGCTCCGAGAGGAAGTCCAATCCCTAACGAGGTTTTTGGGATCACATCTTGAAATGACAGGGCCTCGGTCACTTAGGATAGTCCGATCGGGGAGCGCCTGAGAATTCAGTACAGTACCATCGATAAAGTGATTTCGGGAACAGCCGATGGTGAGAACTGGTCTTTCAAGACCCGCTATATACTCTCCTTACATGCTTTGCTCTATCGTTTCATGAAGAAGAAAAAGGTCGAGCCTTATCCTGTCCTTGTCCGTCAATTCATCCCTGCATCTGATACTGTCAATCCGGCTGGGATACTCAGCGATATCGATAAAATCTTGGATGATTCTAAGATAGCCTCTCCGCTTGAGATCAATCGCCGATTCATCGGAATTGATTACATTGTCCGGAATCAATTGCTTTAGAAATAGCAGAAAATTAGCGTCATCAGCCAAGTAACGATGCAGCCAATCAGAAAAATGTCCCTTGTCACCCCACTCTTTCCATCTATAAATTACCTGGAGGAATTCTGGAGTGGACATTATATTGCCTGACTCCGCTGTTTTAATTATTCTTGCTGCTGCAACACTTTCCAGTACAGAAAGTTCAGTCAGTCCTATCAGCCTTTCTTCCTCCGGTGAGGGCCGTCCAGAATACTTACCATGTTGATCTCCGAGAGAAGAAATGATTTCAACTATCGTTGATAAGGCTTTTCCCGTTTCAGCACTCTCCTTGAGGACCTCAAGGCGTTGCGGTTCGTTCAGACGACGCAAAAGGAGAAAAACCAAATAAGTAATCCTCTCCTTGTTTGTTATTATGCCCCATAAGTCGCTTGAATCTCTTGCATCGATCAGCTCGTCACCCACTTCCAACAAGCTTCTTATGGCAGCCGGAACTCCATCCTGCGGAAAAATGGATGCATCAGAATCACTCAGTTGTTCCAGTGCCTGGCACACCCGCGTTCTACCGTCTGGTCGCTTCTGTTTGACGAGGTTTAGCAAAGTTTCTTCGAATTGTACTGGGTTTGTAGATAAAGCTGCCAATTGATCTAACTCCGTTCTCGAAATGTCACCCATGGGCAAAGCCAAACTAAAATAGACTGGGAGCTTGTCCGAGCTACATGCTCGCAGAAGTCTGCGCCAATTTTGTTCATCGCGATGAATAATATTCCGGAATGCGGATTCAAATTTTGGGAAAACGTGCCGCAAAATCTTTCCAGCAGGTCCTTCTTCTTTTTCGTTAATGGCTTCCATCCAATTTCTGTGAAATTCGGTAAGATCGTCTCCTCTTTCCGATGGAGTGGAGCCAGCAAATTGTTCAGGATGGAGCCGTATTTTCTCGTAGACGGATGGTCGGAAGATCCTTAGAACTTCCAAAGCCACAAAATCGACGGGATTGACCTCTCCTTCCACCGCTGAGTATGTCAGCTTCAATGCATCAGTGAGGCGCACGACATCCCGAGGAGTTCTTAAGAACGCGTCTATTCCGTCCAGATAGATTTCGCGCCAATAGTATTTGTCGACGAGACTAACTGATTTTTCTGTAAAAATACTGGAGACCCGTTGCAGGAACATCCGTTCTATCGAGATCCTGTCAGGCATCGGCAATTCAATAGGAAGCTGAATTATTTTCTCAAGGTAGGCATCTCCGTTGCCTTTGATTGCCTGAGTTATGGCATCAGCAACTGCTTGTCTTTCAAAGGCCAGCAAGTACACAATCCGTGGCAGGTCACCCACTGCCTTAATCAGACGAAAAATGTCCAGTATTTCGCTTGGTATTAAACGATCAATATCGTCAATGACCACAATCACCGGCTTCTTTTTATTCCGCAATATCTTAGCCAGTTGACCTTTCTTGTCAGCCACATCAGTTTTGTAGGCGCGTATCCACTCAGAAATTGGTTTACCCGCCTTTGCTCCCGGAATATGCGATAGCTGCTCGACGAAGGCAGCAAACTTCCTCGCCATCCACAGCCGCTTCACGCGCCATTTACTTATCCCTCTAAGCAGCTGTCCGAAAAACAACTTGGTAAGGTCGTCCCGTCCTGAAAACCACCAGGGGTTAAACTCCACAATAATGGGACGGTTAGTTTTAGGAGCCTTTATAAGAAAATGCTGCACGAAGTTTAATAACGTGGACTTGCCTGAGCCCCAGTGACCGAAAACTGCAACTACATAACCTTCAGGCACCCTCATGCTCAGGAGTCCTTTAGCGAGATGCTCTGCAAAGGAGTGGCGTCCGAGCTCATCATTGGCCGGCTCCACGAGAGGTTTATCACCAAACCCATAATCATTTGCGTCAGTGTTCATTTTTTTCAACGCTCGGTGAAGTATTACGGTTCCATTTGCTCGGTATAATTTGGGGCATTGAGAATTACGACCTATCTTAAAGCCAGCCTATCATAAAACTCAGGCAGTCGCTAAAAAGGCACAGCCATGATGATCACCGAGCTACCGCTAGCCATATAAAAGTTCTTGCCGGAAGGGGTGCGGGTCCACTGGGCGTGGCGCCAACATGCATCTTGAGTGCGGGCGGGTTTGAAACCCGCCCCTACCAGACCCCCATGCCGGCTGATGCATAATCGCCGTGCGCGGAGCACCTTCTTTCAGGACGCGGCCTGC
Organism: Desulfomonilaceae bacterium; assembly: GCA_052144015.1. GTDB lineage: Bacteria > Desulfobacterota > Desulfomonilia > Desulfomonilales > Desulfomonilaceae > DATJPW01. Next base: position 5,574 of record JBKQRG010000030.1, on the reverse strand, counting down.
GGCCGCAACCAAAATCAGGCAGACACTATTTCACCTACAAAATTGCCAGCTTATAGAGCTTCCACATGCATTTCTTCTCTGGAGGAAAAGAGATTGAATGTTATTAATAAGAAGCGGGTTCCCCCGCATTTCCCATTTTCCCCAATTCCGCACCATCCCCCAATTCCGGGGACACCATACTCAATTAAGCGACAGCAGGTATGTGGCAGGTTGAGTTATGGCAGCCTGGATCTCGCCTAATCTTCGACCGGCAGGGACGCGCGGTACCAATCTGAGGTCATGAAAACCATGTCCGGCACAGCCCCGACCTACCTTATGAATATCCTCCCAGGGTTTGCCAGTTCCCTGCTACGCGTAATTCCGGGTACACCATACTCAATTCCGCCGAGGTGTCCGCTGCAGAGTGTATCCAATATTTTGGCGGTGCAGATCTGACATGACAGCGCCTCGGTTTACCGGAATAGAGCAATCGGGGGTCATCTGATTCACCACAGTACCATCGATAAAATGATTTCGGGAACAGCCAATTCTGAGAACCGGTTCTTCAAAGATTAATCCCACAATAGCGATCAGGAACCACAACACGCGCGAATCTAGCCATCAACAGACAGTGACCCTCCCTTAGGTCCTTTCATGAATCAAGTATGGTGTACCCGGAATTTTGTACCGGAATTTCACGACCTACCTAAAAATCATTTCTGCACGGGCCGCTCACCATCGCGAAATGTGTGCATCACTCTTGAACTATCGCCAGCCAATTAGAGTTTTTGCCGGAGGGGTCGGGAACCGGCTTTTTACACAAAAAGCGGGTTCCCGATGGCCTTCTCGAGGCCCCCTTCTGTGACGCCTTTTCCAGGACAGGGCAAGCCCTGCCCCTACCGCGGCCTTTTCGTGTTCCTTCGCGTGTTTCTCTTAGCTTCTTGCTTACTGAGTTCCCGATGGCCTTCTCGGGGCCTCTTTGCCGGGTTTCCGGTGGCCTTCTCAGCGCCCCGAGATTGCTTCGCTCCGCCCGGAATGACATTGAGAGGCGGTGGCGCATGGAATGGACAGTCATCGGCGGTGTGGGAACAATAGTGGTAACGTTCTATATATTGGGCATGCGAATAGAGGGCGTAGCGTGCTATCCGATGCTCGGAAATCAAGTTGCCGCAGAATCTTTACTGACAGCCGGAAAACTTCGGCGGCCTATGCCAGATACGACTTGGCCTGTTCGTGAACTGTAGCGCTAATATCGCGAGGGACTTTGTCCACAATCTCGATCAAGGCCGATCTAACTTTATTATGCAAATCCGGTTTCAATTTGCGGACTTGTTGAAAGGTATTTAACAATCGACTGGCATTGTAACTATTTATTCGGGCCAATTCGATCACTGTGTTTGCCAGCCACTGTATTCCTCGGTCCGTCCATACCATTTTATTGTTTGTCGCCATCGACAAGAAGAGCGCCCGGACCCAGGTGGGTTGATTAATGTCGAACGTACTCCGGTTTTTCTCGGCTTCGATCATGTCGAAAACATCATCTCGGGTCCCGCCCCCTATGATTCGCAGGTAATTGGCATAGCCGCTCACATGTTGATGCCAGGCATTATAAGCCTGCTCAAGCAAGCCAAGTCTCTCTTTAGAAGAGCTTCTATTCAGGGCCAAAAGAGCAGCAACTCGATCGGTGGCCGTGGTTGCGGATCGATAATGTTTGAGTATTAATTGATGACTTTCCGCTGAATCGTCGATTGCGATTAAATCCAGAAGCACATTTTTGAGAATGCATTCCTCTATCCCGTCACGGGGAGATTTTCGCGGCTTGTACGAATCCAGTTTATGGAATGATTCCAATAGCTCATCCCTGAAGTTTCTGTTGACCTCCAGCATTAGTCTTTCTTTTGCCATTACCAATTCCTGGAACCAGGCAGCGTATTTTCTGTCCAGCGGCTGTTCTTCAATACGCAAGAGATATATTCTCAGTCCTGGGGGTAAATTGCTGTCAGCCAGGATTTCTCCATAGAGCGAGATCCAATCCTGCTCCATTTCGTAAGCAGGATTCAGCAGCAGCGCAATACGCTGAGTGTCCGTCAATCGGCGCATTGCTTCCACTCGATTAAATTCATTATTATCAATGCGAGCCTGGAGCCGTAGCGCTTCAGGTGGGGCATTTTCATATCGAAACGTGCCGTAAAAAGAATAGTTCCTGTTCAGCGATACGACCGAGGGAAATGCTTGTATGTTTTTAAAAACCAAATTCTCTGTTTTTTCCTTAAGTTCGAATATGCTTTCCGTCCCCGGGATTGTTTCGCCACGATCATTTATCAGAGCCAACTCAATGGGAATGTGGAAACCCAGTTCCTTATCACCAGGATCCTGACTGAAGTGGACACTTAATTCCTTTTTGGATTCGTCATATTGAGTATGCGCAATCACCTCCGGATAGCCGATCCTGAAGAGCCAGCCTTGTTTGAACAGATCGAGAGATCGGCCGGATACTTCCTCGAAGCACTCAAAAAATTGGTCGGTGTTGGCATTAGCGTGCCTATAACGCGAAAAATACAGTTCCTTACCGGCCAGGAAATTCTCTGTGCCCAAAATGAGCCTTAACATCCTGATTACTTCCGCGGCCTTAACGTAGGTCACTCCGTCAATCAATTCATCAGGATCGTTGAAATGATCTCGCACTATGCGCCCCGCTCGACCGCTGTCCTCTATGGCGAGAGGACCCATAAGTGGATTCCGAATGCTGTCTACCTGAGTTAATCTGATGAACGTGTGATTAAAAAGATCGGCTGAGAACTGGCGCTCGACATCAACAGTATAAGCTTCATTGAGCCAGACGTCGAAGGGTGTCTCCATCGTGGTTTCACTGCCACACTGGTTATGTTCGAATTCATGCACGATAACACCATGAGAATATAGGAGATTCTGATCCAATGTATGCTCATCGATGAGTGCGGCATCAGTAACTATCGTTGTGTTCCCCATATTTTCCATGCCGCCGAAATTGGATTTGGTCATACAGATTGTTCGATAAGTGTCCAGAAGGTATTCGTAATTTTGTGTCTTTTTTATCCAAAGCACGGATTGTTTCAGTATATCCATTGGAATCCGGGCATGAGCAGCTCTTCCAGGCGGTACAAGATATTCCAGCTGTACGGTTCGACCGTTCTCATAAGTGACGCTATCTATCAGCATGTCCCAGGTCCCGACACAAACAAGAAACAAATACGGCGCCATTGGGATATTATTTTCGTAAGTTATGATCTGTCTAGATGCATCTCCCGGTTTGGGCACGGGTTTGCGTTCCGGATTCCTTTCGTGACTGATGTTTCCATTGCTGATCAGATGAGTGTAACGTGCATCTGCCTCAATAGTTGTGGTCATCGTGCATTTCGCTCGGCAATCATCATAGATCGGCATTATTCGCTGAAAGCCCCATTGCTGACATTGGGACATATATTGTTGAGGCGCACCCGCCGGGGTGGCGTCTTTATAAATTCCTTCTAGAACATGATCCGAAGGAAAACAGCGGGTTGTGGTTCTCACGCGAAATCCAGCGCCGGGATGTATGGGGTGAGGCAATGGAATGATAAGTTTGTTGTCCTGGTACCGATAATCAAAGTCCAACAACATTCCCGAATCTTCGAGAGGGTCGCCATCACGCAGCCACTCTACCTTTGCAATTTCCAAATTCTTCGCATCGAGTTCAATGCGATCCAAAGTTATCTTTGCGCTTATATCCAAGACGTTGGTGGCTTCCACAAAATCGTCAATGAAATTCAAGTAAATAGTAAGATGGTTCAATTTTGCCGGTAATTCACCGAAATCTTCCCGTCTGTACCCGCAATCCTGATCTGTCAAAGCCGTTCGCTCCTTTCTAAACCGCAGCCCGCATTTCATTGACGCTGATTTCGGCTTTTGCCTGTCTATTACTCATCGCAATGAGTAGAAGGATGGCCGCGGTAATGCATACGGAAGTGAATCCCAAAGTAGTGAAAATAGCTTCCATTCCCCAGACGGACTGTACCCAGGCGGCGACTTCGACTGCCACCGATCCCACTCCGAAGGTAAGGACGAATTTCAGGCCGAAGGCGGAATGATGCCATCTTTCAGGCGTAAATCGCGCCACCAGGGTATTTTCGCAGGGTTGGTTTCCGAGGAGACAAAAGAAGTACACCATGGAAAGACCGGCCAAGGTGAAATCTTGAGTAGCTGCCATGAGAAATGCGAATGGGATGCAAGCAGCATGGTATACGAGATAAGTAAGCCTGGCGTCGTAACGCTCGCCTGCATGGCCGCCGATATACTGTCCCATCATACCCACAGCGTAAACTGTGGATGTAACAAAGGTAGCTATAAGATTGCTGGACAGCCCCCCTGACCAAAAAGCAGACGCGGTTCGAAATATTTGAGTGCCTTTTAACTCAAGATAGGAGGGAAGAATCACCGTCGCCCCTGTAAATGCAAGCCCAGCCAGTCCTGCTGCTATGAGTAGAACAACGAAGGCTCCTATGCGACCATTTTCGCCATCAGATTGTTTTTTCTCCATTTGGGTTTGTGCTGTGGCCAGAGGAAATGTCAGCATCAAAAGTAGGCCAATTAAATTTAGTATTCCCAGAGCTAGGAATGCAGTTCTCGGCCCTGAGATCCAATTAAAAATGCCTGTTGCCAGCGGAGCAATTACCAATCCTAGGCCTCCGAAAACCGCGTTGTATCCCATTGCAACCGTAAGTCGTTTGACCCCTTTCGAAATAAGACCCATCCCAATGGGATGATAAATTCCCGAAAAAAATCCTATGCCGGCGAGCGCCAGAGAGAGTTCCCAGGCCGAATCGACCCAGATGGCCGCGGCCATGCCACTTACACCGGCCCCGAGGAACATAACGATCATCAATACCCGACCGCCTACGCGATCGCCGGCTAGCCCCCATGGGAGCGCGGTAACTCCAAAGAGAAGATACTGCCAGAACGGAAGAGCCAAAGTTTGCGCAAGGTCCAGCTTCAGACTGGCAGTCAGAGGTAGAACGAGACTCGGAAAGACAAACATATTGTAATGAGACATCATGTGTCCGAAATTAGTTACAATCAGGATACGTTTTTCAGAAGATCCCAACCTGCGCGACCTCCAGCAAAAAAACAGGCAACTGCCGGCTGAGCCGGCGATGAGCCAGAAAATACTAATGTTTTTTCAGACATGGTCGAGGCCCCGGCATGTCTGCCAGTTGACGGCTTTTTATCAATGAACATATTAATTTTTGATGAAATAAAAAAGGGGGATTGTTTTCATCCCCCGGGGGAGGAACGAACATGGCAATTAAATTCGAATGGGAAACCGACTTTCAGAAGGCGTTGTCCCGTGGGAAGACTGAGAAGAAAAATGTCGTCCTGGATTTTTTCAATCCCGGATGAATTGGTTGTCAGCAAATGGATGCGGTTACGTATCCCGACGACAAAGTTGGTGATTTTCTGAAGAATAGAGTAATTCCCGTTAGAGTCGCTTATAACCAGAAACCGCTGTCCGATGATTTTAACGTGCAGTGGACCCCTACCATCATCACCTTGGATTGGGACGGTAAAGAGAGCCATCGAACA
>JBKQRG010000029.1:0-8983 GCA_052144015.1 Desulfomonilaceae bacterium | reverse complement strand
TGGCGCGATTTGAGACGATCCTGGTTCATCTCGTCGTGTCATTGCGAGGAATGAAAGCGACGAAGCAATCTCCTAAGCTTCTGCTGAGGGGATTGCCACGGGCTGACGCCCTCGCAATGACAACTTTTGGCGCCATCACACTCGTTCAGAATTTCGAGTTCATTGTCAAACGGACATCAATTTTGGCACTTGCAATAAACGAGCTCGCGCGGACGACATTATTTAAAGATTTGGTGAGGTTCAGACCTCAAGGATGGTTCGCGGCGGTATGGGTTCTTCCATCCGGCGGCTTTTCCTGGATATCAGGAGACGCTGTAAGAGGTCCAACTCCCGGGGTTGAGCCTTGTCAACCCGTTGATAGTCTATGGCGATGGTGCCGTCGGCCTCGCTGAGTTTAAAATAATCCAAAAAATAAGAGGGGACATAGATATCGGGCAGATAGCCAAAGCGGACGGGCACCCTCACCAGCCTTTTCAGCCAGGTGCCGGTGTTGAGCACCACCCGGTTCCCCAGCCGCCGCAGCGAGGGGGCGTGGGTGTGCCCATAGATGAAGACGATCGTGTCGGGATCGCGGTCAAAGACCGCCTGGGCCGCGTCCAGATAGCTCTGTTCCTTCCCTGTGCTAAGATCGTCCGGATGGATTATGAGGCGAAATCGTTTCAGAGTTTTCTTAATGTCCCGCAGGATGAAGCTCACCGGCAGGAAAAGGACGCCCAGGATCACGTAGACGATGGCATTGATGATAAGCACGATCTGCATCAGGTTCCCAAGGTAGCCCAAGGAGGCAAACAGGCCGTTGTAAAGGAAAATATTGGTCCGGGTGATACCCAGCCACTCCAGGGCCGCCCCTGCCAGGACGAAGGTTGTCAACCCGAACAGCAGCAAAAAGGGCAAAATCAGCCAGCGCAGCCATGTGCTCATTTCCCGGTAAAAGTAATTCGAGATCACCCAGTACGGGATCTGTTCCGTGGGATACACCGACTGGATATCCTTCAGCCAATTGTAGCGTCCGTATTCGGAATGCTTGCCGGCCCCGCTCACCATCCCGCTGGTGATAAAATACCCCACCGGCTGAGCGTACGGGTTGCCGAAATCAGGCATGCGGTTGAAGTCATCATATTGGTTGCCGTGTTCGATCCAGAACCGCTTGCCGGCCAGCTCCCGGGTTATTGCCGGCCGCTGTTCAAGATCGATATTGAAATCCTTCAAAATCCCCACGAATTCGGGATAACAGGCGATTTCATAGTCGTGATTACCGGGTAGAAGGGTTATCTTGATCTTCTCCCCGGCTTCTCGGAATGCTTCGAAAATATTGGGGAACTGTTGCATCAAGGCCTGCAGTTTCTCCGGGCCCTTGATGTTGGTAAATTCCCACATGCCGAAGATATCGCCCACAACAATAAGCTCGGCTTCTTCTTCCCGGCCTGCCAGCTTTTGCAGAAACGCCACCAGCTCCGCCTCATAATCGCAGACGCCCAGAGCCTCATCGCCCCCGATGTGCAAGTCGCTGATCAAATAAAAACTTTTGGCCATGTCATGTACCTCAAGGCCATGGGCGATTTGGCTGACAGACTGCACCCGCGGGTCTGAATTTACCATTTCTTACTTGCCTATTTGTATATATCGGGAATTATGCTGCGGTCTTGCCATTTCACCGGTTTTGGGGGTCGCTGAACAATCGCTGGTTGGTTCCTTTGACCTGAAAAAGCCGATTGCGCTTCCCCACAGGACCCAAGAGCAGCAAAACCACGGCACGTCGATGAAAAAGGCCCTTTTTGACGATACCGTTCCATACTGCCACCGGTCAATCGTATAATCTTTCCGGTCGCACCTTACCCGAACACAGCCTGGTAGCATCAAGCCGAGGGAAACGCCTGCTCCACATGGACATATCGTCTCCGACCTTGATACGCCATTCTCGCTCCGACCTTCATCAGACGCTATGGTTTATAAACTGGCTTCACGACCACGGAGTCAACTGCATAAGACGAAGTGAGACCTTTTCATCCATAACCTTCACGGCTCTTCCGAGGAGGGTTCCCAGTTGGCTGACAAAAAAACCTTATCAGCAAAGCAGGTCTTAGCAGACATCAGGGCCGGTGCAACCGATGCCTGTACCAGTTTCTCCATGAACTTCAGCATCATTGCCTCCCAATGTGTGCTCGCGATCGCCCCGGAACATTTTCCTCGGCAGTGACGGAGGGGAATCCATTACGGTGCCGCAGTCCGGGCGCGCGGGATATTTGCCGGACGGCTTTTCTAACTTCGGCCAAGAGATGTGCGACCACTACCCGCCCTTTGACCTCATGCTCTTCATGCACGGCTCTCAAGCGGTGCATTGCGTAAAATCCGATAATCGCCGTGACGAGAAAAAGGGAGTGGATCCCGAACAGGCCGGAGAACGGGACGCCAAGGGAAGAGCCCACGTTCGTCGATAACCAGTCCATTATGAGAGACAACTGCTGCCCGGTCAACCTATCGGCAAGGATTCCCCCAAGAATCGGAGCCGAGGCTGCGGCAACGCCATGCACTAAGGTGTTCACCGCCAAGAAGCCTGTAGCCTTGCCATGCGGAGCCAACAGGAGGGCAATGTTCCCTGTGCAGAGATTGACCCCGGCAGCCGAGATGCCGGTGAGCACGTGAACTACCGCTAGCGACGGGATTATAAACAAGTAGCTTTCAAAGAATAGCGCACACGGCCAAAGCAGAACGGTGATGAAATACATGTAGCCGGACACAATGAGCACCGACTTATTGCTGAACTTGTCAGCGGCTTTTCCCCAGATGCGGAAGCAGAGTACGCTCATAAGCTGGCTGAGAACCCCTAGACCGATTACCAACCCCATCGACAACTCAAGCCGTTTGAGCATGTACACCACGTAGAACGGACCGGACACGTTCATTGCAAAGAACAGGATACCGAGGAATAGGAGAAGTCGGCGGAAGTTGGGGTCACGAAACGGCTGGGCCAACGCTTCAAACGTGCCTTGAGGCCTACGCGTCCTCACGCTGGGCTCGGGAACTCGCGACAGGAAGTACACTCCTGACAGACCAACAATCCCCCCGAGCAGGAACAATACGCTGTAAGGGACAAATTGGCCGGACACATGCGACTTTCCCATCTCGATGCCCGCACCGGCCGCCAAGGCCATCATCGCGCCTGCTGCAGTGGCGATGGCCAAGGACTTGCCGAAGAACCGCCCCATAATATCTTGCGGGACAAAGTCACGTATCCAAGGATTGTACCCACAGGCAGAAACGGTCCCCAGGCCGAAAAAGAGAAAAAGACACATAAGCAGGACGTGTACCCTTTGCTCGGGCGCCACAAGCCACGGGATTACTGCGATGATCAGCCATGAAATCCTGCTCAAGACCGAGTTGCGCACTACAAGCGCCTTGCGCGACGCTGACCGCTCAACAAGGTGGACCGCTGGGATCTGGAACAACTGCATGATCGGTGACACGGCTGCCAGTACTCCGACCACGGTGTTCGAAGCGCCAAGCAGGAGGGCAAAGGCAACCAGAAATGCCCCGCCGGTCAGGCTATCCATGAGCTGCGAGCAAACAGCATCGCAGAGTAGCGCTCGCAGCCCAACCTGAACATCGCTATTGTTTTCCAGATTTGATGATGTTATCCGGAATAACCTTCCAGTCAACTCCCGTATTCCTATAGGTCGCGCTCAGGAATGTATCTCGTGACTCGTGGCAGAGACTCATAAGCTCGTATAGACAAGTCTTCAGACGCTCCACCTTGCCCGGCTTCATTCTCGCAGTGCGACTTAACCATTGCTCTTTTCACTAGACTAGCTAAGCAAGATCCCTTGCCTGGCTCGCTGCCTCCGCGGGCAACCTTTTATTATACAGCATTGTGCGGACGTAGAGAAATAACATGTGGTATAATTCTTAGACTATTGTCAATGTTCACGTACAAATAGAAATTTATACGTCTATGAAGCTATTTCAGGTAGCTCATTAATTCCTCCAGTTTGACAATTGCAAAGCCGGCTGCCATATCGCTGATTCCGTATGGTATTACCAGCATATCACGATGAATAAGCCCGCCGCAGGAATATACCACGTTGGGTACGTAGCCGCTTCGTTCTTCCTCGATAGGACTCATTAGAGGTTCTTTTAATCGCGCCACTACTTTTGAAGGGTCGTTCAAATCCAGAAGGACAGCTCCCATACAGTATTTCCTCATCGGGCCAACGCCGTGAGTAAGCAGCAGCCATCCTTCTTCCGTAAAAAGCGGCGAGCCGCAGTTTCCCATCTGCACGAATTCCCAGTCGTATTTTGGCTCAATTATCCGTTTTGCATTGTCCCAGGCATGTATTGAATCGGATTTCAGGAGAAACAGATTCTCATTGTCGATTCGTCCGATTAGCGCATACTGGCCGTCGATTCGCTTTGGGAAAAAAGCCATTCCTTTATTCTTGGCGAATTTGCCCCACATAATGCGTACCATGGCATACTCTTCTGGTGAAACTTCCAGAACCTGCGGCACAATGTTCCGGCCGTTGTATGCGGTGTATGTTCCGTAATACCTTACTGTCCCATCTTCCTCTTCGAACCGGACCAGCCTCATATCCTCCATCCCGTGCGATTCCCTGGTGCTTATTGGAAAAAGCACCATATTTTCCATGTCGAAAGGCCGGTTGACGGTGATTTCATACTCAGATTCGGCCACCTTCATGAGCAGCCTCGATATTCTGTCGTACGCTTTCAAGTTTTCGTATTTTGGAGCAAGGCGTTCGATTGTTCCTTCGAGCATGGCAAAAGAAAACGTATCGGGCAGTTCGGCCAATACCGCTTCCGTAAATTCATTCTTTATGGCCAAGTTGTTGAGCTCTTCGTGAGCAGCGGCTTTTTTAAATTTGCGGTCTTTTTCCCTTTTGAAAGGTCGGGCCTGCAGAGTGGCGGGTTTAATTTTGATATTGCCTTTCTCGTCGATTGAGCCTCTCCGGAAAATAATAGAGGAAATGTGCCCTTCGCCGACCGCTCTCAAACTCATTATGAATGCAAGTGAACCGTCCGGCACATTGGACTGATCATAAGCCGGAACCATCGATGGATTAAACAGAGCAGCCGATTCAAAAGCATATTCCATTGAAAAATAGGCGCCAATCAGCATTCGGACATCGCTGTCGTTTTCATCGACAAGGCCGACGTGCCCGGCGGCCATTTCACAGTTTTCAATCAAGATCTCCTCTAGCCCCGGCTTGTTAGGCGAGAATTGCTCGAGGAGGTCTTTTAGAAGCCCGGATACTTTGTCCGGTGATAATAGTTTGATTCGTTTGACTATTTTTTTGGCTCGTTCCTCACCGGGCCAGAAAAATCGTGTTATCGTCCTTCGCGAGTCAGGCATAAGCCGGATCGGCAATCGTGTCACGTTGATGTATTCTTTGGTCATTTGGTACGCCTCATTCTATGAAAAGGAAAATGCTGTAGATCGAGAAAAGAACGCATCATAGAGGCTCCGAACCGTCTTGCCGACTCAACAAAGCCTGAAGCGCTACGGATGCCGGAGCCGGACGGCTTTTGTTATATTTCCGAAAACTTCTTTCGCGTCGGCTGCAAGAGATGCAACAACAACCTTCCATTCGACTTCGCCCCCTTCATGGACTGCGCGCAAAATCCATATGGCGCAAACTCCCAGTATAGCTGTGAGGGAAAAAAGGACGTGGATTCCGAGCAGGCCGGATCCGAGGAACTTCAGGACAGGGCCCGTCTCCCTCAAATACGAGTGCAGCAGATCCGACAGATGTTTCCCTGTCAAATGATCGGCAACGACTCCGCCAAGAATAGGGGCCGCCGCGGATGCAATGCCACGCACCATTGTGTTCACCGCCAAGAACGCTGTAGCATGGCCATGCGGAGCCGACTTGCGGATAATGTTATCTGAGCAGAGATTGATCCCGGCGGAGGAGAATCCGGTGAGCACATGAACTGCCACCAGCAACGGGATCAGCCAGAAGTAGCTTTCAGAGAGTGCAAGAGGCGGCCAAAGCAGGACGCTGACCAAGTATATGTAGCTGGACACAATGAGTACGGACTTGTTGCTGAGATTATCCGCGGTCTTTCCCCATATGCGGAAGGAAAATATGCTCGTGATCTGACTGAGCACCCCAAGACCGATCACCACCGGCATCGACAACCCGAGTGTCTTGAGCATGAACACGGCGTAGAACGGACCTGACAAGTTGATTGCAAATAACCAACCACCGAGGTACATGAGGAGTCGACGGAAGTTGAGATCATGGATCGGCTCCCACAAGGCGTCAGCTAGGCCTTGTGGTTTATAGGCCTCCAGTTTCGGCTCGGGGACGTGCACAAGGAAATATACCCCCAGTAGACCGACGATCCCGCCGACGCCGAATATTACGCTATAAGGAATAATTTGGTCGGGAACATACCACTTTGCCGATTGGAGGCCCGCCGCGGCCACCAGGGCCGCTACCATGCCTGCGGCAGTGGCGACCGCCATGCGGCTGCCGAAGTACTTTCCCATGATGTTTTCCGGTACAAAGTCTCGTACCCATGGGCCGAATCCACACGCGGAAACCGTCGAAAACGCGTAATACAGGAAGAGGCATGCAATCAAAATCAGCCGGCGATGCTCACTCTCTACAATCCACGGGAGTACAGCTATCACTAACCAGAAAACTCGGCCCAACCACGAGCTAAACACGACGAGCTGCTTGTGCGTGGCCGTCCGGTTGACAAGGTAAGTCGCCGGTATCTCCAGCACTAACTGGGTAATGGGGCAGACTGCGGCCAGGAGTCCGACCACAGTGTTCGAAGCACCCAACAGAAGGGCAAAGGCAACCAGAAAAGCCCCGCTAGTGAGGGTATCCATTACCTGCGAACAAACTCCATCGTAGAGCAGCACTCGCAGCCCAGACCGAACATCTTTGTCGGTCACCTGCTCCGCCGAATCCTTTAATAATAACTTTATAATCAACTCTCGTATTCCTAAGACCCGGAATTATTCATCGGTCTTGCCGAGTCTAGGCCATTTTCGCCCTAACCCGGTCGCCTTGAGATCCACCCGAATTCGAAAAGGTCCCGGATGGTCCCTCAATAGGCAGGAAGACGGCAAAGCTAATGTGTGCTGATGAAAATGCTGTATTTTCGAAATGTTAAACAGTGCCTGCCAGAAAGTACTGTGTCAAGCAAATTGGGATCGGCAGTCCGTTCCCGAAAACTTTACGGGCCCCTATTCGCATGAATGCGATAATATATATAAAAGACGGCACTCCCCTACGTAGGGAGGATATGACGAAGATATAACATGCTTGATTCCGCACAACAATTCTTTTCACCACTCACACATCAGGTCGCCAACCGGCTTATCACAGGTTTTCTATTTGGAGTGAGGGATAGTTTGAGCATTTAGCTCGGAAAGTCCCAAAACTGCAAGCAAATAGCAAACCACTGATTCGGCTCCCTGATTTGCGCTTATGCCGTTCGAGTCCAATCCATCCGATACGGACCCATCCGCAAAATCATAAAGCGCCGCGTTCAGCCTATTTCTTCCCAGGAACCATTCATAAGCAAGCCTAGCTAAATTCAGATACCGGGGCCCATTTGTTATTTCCGAGGCGATGACGTAAGCTTCCACAAGATAGCCGGCATCTATAGGCTGTTGCCCGAAGAGGGCCTTTTCCCCTCCTTTCGGGTACCAACCTTCATTGCCTATGAGCTCAAAATAAATCCCGTTGAGTTGCTCTTTTGTTATGAAATCCAGTGATTCTAAGGCAACGTTCAAATATTCTTCATTTTGGATCATCTGATATGAGCGTAATAGTGCCTCAGGAATTTTTGCATTCCCATATGTCATGGCATCTTCAAACCAATGCCAATTTTCGTCCCGATTTTCTTTGTGCAGGTTCAACAAGTCGTCCGCCAATTGCGTTAGAAGTCTCCTGAATTGACTTGCTCCTTCAAACCTTTCTAAAAGGTGGTACATGCCAATAATGGCATAAGCTTTGCCTCTAATCGTCTTAAGCTCGGCTATTCTCGGAGCAGCCTTTGCCATCATGTTCTGTGCCAAAGCTCGCATCTGTTCTTTTGGACCCCACCTCACCACTGTACCCAAGCCCCAAAGAACTCTGCCCAGAGTATCCTCACCCCCTTGATCGTCCAAGAATTTACGATCGTATGACATGAAATTATGAAACTGACCAGTCTCTGTCTGGGCATGAAGAAGGAAGCTCATATAGGTGTGGATTAGAGGCAAGACCTGTTCGTCTTTTTGCTGATTATAATAAGTCATTATCGCGGCCAATCCCCGGCCAACGTCATCAGCGCTGTAACCGTAATCGCGGTCTGCTATACCAAAGCGTGCATGTTGCAATAAACCGACGTCGTCCGACAGGAACTTCAAATGATCCAGTTTTATTTCAGGGATAGTCGCCAGCGACAGCATTTTTTGTTTCCAAACAGATTTCACGTCCGAATCCTTACGGTCGCCGAGCACCTGCAAGAACATCTCCACATATTGACGCCCCACTTCTCTCCACACCATATTACGGCCATGTTCGTAAGCTGTTTTGCGAATCTTGTTCCTTCGCACCGGGTCATTCATCGGTTCGATCAAGGCATTTGCCATATCCTTGGGATCCCTGAAATTGACCAGCACCCCGCGACAGTCCGAAAGCAATTCTTCGGCGTACCAATAGGGCGTTGACACTACGGCCTTCCCCATTCCCACAGCATAAGCAAGAGTGCCCGAGGTAATTTGCTCTTTCGCCACGTAAGGAGTTACATATACGTCACAGCAGGATATGTATTCAGTTAGCTCTTGCAGATCGACGTATCTATTATGAAATATCACATTATCCGCAATACTTAGATCTCGCACTTGTAACTTCTCAAAAAGTCCGGGTAAGACTCGGGAACAATCGGTGAACGTGTCATGACGTTCCAATGGACAGGGGTGTACGTCAAGTTCGGGTTTGGCCAGGCAATTCGTTCACCCGCA
>JBKQRG010000028.1:0-3404 GCA_052144015.1 Desulfomonilaceae bacterium | reverse complement strand
GGAATGTCTTCAGGCTCAGGGGACGCTTTTTCCGCAAAGACTCTGGCTCAGCCGACTATAGGCATCCATCTGAGAAGAAGAAAGACGGAAGAACAGACTATGGTCCTTGAAAGCCATTCGTGAACGTCAGATCCCGTCCGACTTTCACGACAGGCAGTGCAATTCCTTTCCTTACCGTAAACACTTCAGAATAGGGAGAATTGATTGTCATCCTGAATTATGCTCCGGTCTTGCCAATCTGCCCGTTTTGGCATCCGCGATGGGTGGAGGGATTGCTCCGCCGACCCCGAAAAGCTCTCCGGCGGTGTCCCACTCCACCGGACGCAGGCGAAACCGTCCTCATGTTCGTGAAAAAGTACCTGTTGTCCTGTTTCTGAGCGTACTTCACCGCTCGCCCGTCGGTCAACCACAAAATTTTCTTGCATCAGTCCTTCAGATTACTACTAAGGATCCAGCCGTCGTTCCTTCGGGCTTAATAGACTTGATGTCTCGCACGGGAACGGTACGACTTCTCAAAACACTTCTGAACTCAACCATTCCATCCCGATGTAACATGATCTTGTGAGGGATGCTCAAGACCCAAAGAGCATTTACACCCAGAATGGCTAGGAACAATAGGCCCGCAAACCAAGGAGGTCCAGCCCAATCTCTGAACAGAGCCGGTCCGACAAGGATAATCGCCGCTATGGATATGAAAACCACGGGAATGATTGACAATATCATCTTCAGGCTGGGAGGAAAGTACAACTTGTGCGCCAGTGTTTCTTCCAAGAGGTCTGTCCTTTCAAGGAATATATCCAGGTTCTTGCGTCTCCCAAATTTATCGGAAAAGGTGGAATCTCTGACAAGACTTTTCTTTGGCTCATGTCACATCATTCTGGTTCCTGCTGAAACTCCTGTCATTACCGTAAATGTCCTTCCGCCCGGTTCCGGTAAAAGACGCCATGCCTCTCTGAATCGCTCCAGGAGCGCTGTTATGTCGCAGAGCCGCTCAGATGGGATTTGAGAGGGATCTTTCCTGACCCATACAAAACCCATTCGGATTTTACAAGATCATCTGAGGTTTTGCCTGAGAGAGCCAAGATTAAGGAAAGAGATCTCTTAGGATCGTGTCTCTCAAGATATGTTACCGTTGGGTAACCAAGTCTGAGTCGTCAGCTACGCCGCGCAACTTTGTTCGCCAAAATTGCGATAAGACCACCGAGCACTATGTATCCAAAGATTACCTCAACCATGACCACCATCGCAGCATTTTCTGTCTTGGGAACAATGTCTCCGAATCCGAGTGTGGTGAAGGAAACAACACTGTAATAGATCATCGCCGCTTTTAACGAAAATGGCAAACGACCTGTTTCTATGAGGTCCGGTCGCATCCGATAATAGATAACGCCAAAGAATACGGCTAATGCAACTGACCAGGATGCTCATCGCAAAAAAGAGGCAATCGGCAGATAGCCACCATATCCAGAATTTTATCTCTCCCCAGAGCCCGGAAGCACGAAGTTCGTCTATGTAATCTTGATCCTGGGCGAAACTTTTAAATATCTGGCTGCCATAGCACGTTGCGACGCGGATGCCGCGGTAATTCAGTTGGCGAGAACTGTGATCAAATGACACGCTATTGACGCATACGTCCTGGAGGTTCGCTTCCCGAAGGTTTGCTCCCTGGAGGTTCGTTAATTCAAGGGATGCGCCCTGGAGCGGTTCAGAGAGGCATGGTGTCTTTTACCGGGAATGGGCGCAGAGACATTTCCGGTAGAATATCCTCTTTCCTCTTTATCTCAGTTTCGTCAGGGATCTAGCCAGATTGTGCTTGACAGCGGGGCAACGCTCGACAATAAGATAAAGTGGCTCTTTCAACAACTTGAAGACGCTTCGCACAGCTGACTTCGGGGACTACTCCTGGCTTCAGACAGGATAAAAGCGATGAATTCCGACAAAGCCGTGGTCCTGAGGACGTTCGCCAACGAAGTAGACGCAAACATCGCCGCTTCAAGTCTCAGATCTCAAGGCATAGAAACCCATATCCAAAAGGACGATTGTGGTGGAGCTATTCCGTCACTGCAGATGGCGGGAGGTGTTCGACTCCTTGTCAAACCTGAAGACCTGGGGGATGCAGAAAAGATTCTCAATGAAATAGAGGTGGAATACGCCGGAAAAGTTGAGCAAGAGGACGAACAGGAAGATCGTAAGGGAACAAAATCGAGTCCCATGCGCATCTTGCGAAGAGCTTTTTTGTTCCTGGGATGCTTTTCATACTTTTTATGGATATGTCGAACTCTTCTTGCAAATATTTGGGAATTTCTAATGGTGCGCCTTGTTCTTTGAGATGCAGATGAAAGGACAATTTAAGGAGTTTTTTGCCATGTATTCCTTCCCTCTTTTCCCACTCATAAAAACCGTCTGCCGGAACAAGGCATCGTCGGGTCTTGAAAGCTGCTCGAAACGCTGGTTTCTCTGCGGCACTCTCCGACCTAGCGTTTATCAGGCTGCTTCCAATAGAAGGGTCTTTAGCCCAAAATGGAATCAACCCCCATTTCACAAGCACTAAGCGCCTCTGAAGGGTCTCTGGATTCAGCCTTATAATTGCTACCTTTTGTGTAGGAGCGATGTTGTAGCGAGGCTCCAGATCAAGAACCTCTTCAAGCTTGAACCGTTCCGCCAGATCCTTCCCCGGTGTCATCAACACGAATCGTCCACACATTTTGGGTTCCTGGCTTAAGAAATTCCTTTCCACGTCATGACATGATGCATTATAAAGGACTTTTGCCAAATTGAGGAGGTACTTATGACACTTACGAAAGCTAACATCGCTCAGAAGATCGCTGATGATTGTGGATTCATGAAGGGCGAGGCATCGGAGATCATCGAAAAACTTCTCGAAATCATGAAAAGCCGTCTCGCATCCGGTGACGATGTCATGATTTCCGGCTTCGGTAAATGGAATGTCAAGTCAAAACACTCCCGTAGGGGCAGAAATCCTCAGACCGGCGAACAGATGGTCCTCGATGCCCGCAGAGTCGTTACCTGGAGTTATTCGCCGGTGTTGAAGAAGGTGGTGAATGAGACTGATCGAGGATTGAAGAAATAAAAGCAGATGGGACTTTCTATCTTTAAAACTAGAAATTCTTTCAATGGTTAAATAGGGGGAGGACCGTTAGGTCTATGAAAAAGCCAGAAATTTACGCGAAAGAAATCTTGAATGACATAAGATCAGGAATGGACGATGTCAATCTTATGCATAAGTATAAAGTCACCGCAAAAGGGCTTGATAGTATATTTCGAAAGCTCCTTGCAGCGAGATTAATCTCCCAGCAGGAACTGAATGCCCGCAAAATGGGATACCTGGAAACGGTCACTCTGTCAGGACTTTTCCCGATTCAGCAAGAAGCAAGTCGTCTGAC
>JBKQRG010000027.1:0-15591 GCA_052144015.1 Desulfomonilaceae bacterium | reverse complement strand
ATTATGGCAAGCACAATGCACGCCCGTTCCGCTCCGAAGAGCGGGAACAAGATCCCTCCGGCCAGAATCGCTCCTGCCGCGGCTCCATAATGGTCCGCGGCATCCGTCCAGCCAGATGTTTCTCCCGCGTTGGAAGCTGATGCCAAGTGTCGGGATGCAGCCAGTGGAAAAGGAATTCCTGTTAGAACACCCGAGAATAGAACAAGTAGGCATATTATGGTTTCTATCAACCACGGCGCCGAGCCTGCCAACAATTGCAGTGCTGAGGTGAGCAGCAAACAAAAAGCGGAAAAGATGATAAGAACCACAACCAGAGGTCTATCATTAGCCTGGATTCGGGTCAGGAGCCGGCCCACTACGTAGCTGCCGCCAGCCAAACCGGCCATAAAAATGCCTGCCAAAAGCCCTATTCTTTCGAATACATATCCGAACAAACTTTGATAGCTATAGATTAGGACGATCTGCATTCCCATGGCGCCGGCACCAACCGCAAAAATCGCTAATAGCGCTTGAAACCTCGTCTCTGCGCCCGATCGCGGCCCCCATCGTGTGCGGAAGCTTATTCTGGTCAGCAGAAAGGAAACAACAGGAATCAGAAAGACGATCAGTCCTGCGTCGCGAATTCTATTGAGAATCCCCATCCAATCTGACCCTGAAAACCGTCCCCAGAGAATCATGGCAAGAAATGAAGAGATCGGGGCAAAATCGGCATTTGTCAGAGCTGGAGACAGCTCCAACTCTTTGGCCACTGATTTTGTTCTCTCCTTCGGAATAATCGTGGCGAATGCGTCCGGATCGAAGAAAGTCTTGCCCAGACTTAGATAGCGAATTTTGAGCACCTCAGGATCCAAGCTAATCACGTCGGTTGCAGCGGAGGCGAAAAACAGTGTGGTGTCCCCCGGCGTGCCTTGAACCACCGGGAACACTTGTTTCAACGTGTGATAAATTGATCCCGCGTAAGATGCTACTTCCACTCCCCAGAAATTTTCAGCCGAGGTCACGCTCGTAACCAAAAAACCTGCGGGCGTCAAGGATCTCAAAACCGATTGGAAGAACTCCAAAGTGTAATATCGGTTCCAAAATGACGAGACAGGATCGGGGATTATACATACCACCGCATCGTACTCGTTTGCCCCAAGCCGATTTACATAGAACCTACCATCGGAAAAAATCATGCGAACACGTGGATCGTTCAGCGCTTGTGTCTCGGATTGTGAGAAATATCGAGATGCTGTTTCCAGTGTTCCCGGATCAGGCTCGACGACATCCACCCGTTCAACCGGGTACTGTAATAGTGCATGTAAGAAGCTTATTCCGCCCCCTATCAGCAAAAATTTTCTTCCCCGGGGATTCTCAGCGATGACCAGTGCAGATAGTCGACCGGCTGTTTGTGGGTCCGGAAACGAAGTTATGATCTTGCCGTTGCCAAACAGAGAGAACTGTTTTCCCAACACACCAACTTCCACCTGCTGATACCGGGTTGATCGCGAGGCCACCAGTTTGAGTCCCGGATGCAGAGTTTCCCACCTGAACTCGGCTGACCAATCAGAGATACTGATTCCAATGGGCGACAGGAACAAGGTCCCTATAAACAGGAGGGCAGCAGGACCTGTAAGGTGTCGTTTCAATTTTAACCATGAACGATTTAGAATCGCTGCTGACCCTAACAGAAGCGCCATTAAAGCAGCAATCTGTACCGGAATCAGAATGGGCAACAAAACAAAAGTCAGGGCCAGCCCTCCGACAAGGCTGCCCGAAGCCTCAAAGGAATAGATCCGCGCAATAAAGCCAGCGTCTGACCCTTGAACGGCTTTGCAGCCAATGGGAAAAAGGAACCCGGTGATGAAGGCAGTGCTGAAAGTTCCCACTGGTACGGCGAGTAAAATGCCATGCAATGGAGCGACTTCGGCAGGCGAGACTCTGAAAATAGCAGGAATAAAACGAATTATGAAAATCTGAAAAATTAACGAGCAGCCCAGGGCCACGAGACTATGAAGGAAGACAGGTCTAAAATCGGTGTCGAATCTCTTTACCAGCAAAGCGCCGATCGATGCACCTGCTCCGATCTCTGCAAGCCAGGTTCCCAGGAATATCCCAATGGAGATCTCCGTGCCATAAAAGATCCCCAGTATTTCTCGAAGTAATACAATTTGCCCCGTGAGGGATGCCAGGCCGAGAATGAAAAATGTCAAATAAATCAACAAAATTATTGTCTTGGGATCGGATCGGCGCAGAGGTCGGCCCCTACCGCAATCCGTTACTGTCGGCATCCCTGCTGGTCAGGAATGTCGGTGGCGATTCCGCGAATGCAAATCAAAATAATCTATTTTGCATTCACCTTAAAATTTGCTTGAGCTAAAATAAGTACCTATCATGAACATGAGGACACGCCAAGGTCAGCCCGGCAAGCCAGGAGGTTAATATGGATACAAAACAGTTGGCGGAATGGGTAGAAGCCCGGATTTGCCTTCCTTGCAAACAAGGCTATACTTGCGATGACTGGGAATGTGAACAGGCGAGGAAAATTGCGGATATACTCAAGCGCATGGTTCCATTCCAAGGAAAGAATAGCGAAGGCAAAGATATTTCCGGCTGGTTTGTACCGGAATGAGATAAACGCGGACGAGATTGTGACGATCAACTACAGCTTCGGAATCTTGAGGCAGCTTCATAGTCTGTGCACGTGAGGAATCATGGCTCGAACGGACGTCTTTGTCTGTGAACTTTGCCCGAAGAACTGCAGAATTACCGAGGGCCACAGCGGAGACTGCAAATCTCGCATAGTTCTTGACGGACGATTGAGAGCAATTACTTACGGGCGGCCATGTTCTATTCATGTGGATCCGGTAGAAAAGAAACCCTTGTTTCATTTTTTACCGGGAAGTCGGATTTTCTCACTTGCCTCCGCGGGGTGCAACCTCCATTGCAAGTTTTGCCAGAATTGGACAATTTCCCAGGTCGCGCCCGAAGATCTCCGCAGTGTTGACTTGCCTCCGGATAAGGTAGTCCAAGCGGCCCTTGCACAGAAGTGTCTCTCAATTGCATACACCTACACTGATCCGGTTATCTTCTATGAATATACCCTCGAAACGTCGAAATTGGCGCGCGAAAAACGGTTGCAGAACGTGACCGTTACCGCGGGATATATTAATCGTGCGCCCATGGAACTTCTCTGTCAGGTAATCGATGCCTCGAATACGGACCTGAAAGCGTTCAGTGATTCATTTTATAAAGAATTGTGCGACGCAACGCTGAAGCCTGTATTGGACGGAATGGTCCTGATGAAAGAGAGAGGAGTGTGGTTGGAGGTGACGAATCTTATCGTTCCTACCTTCAATGACGACCTCGAAATGATACGAAAAATGTGCCGGTGGATGCTGGCAAACCTCGGACCCGACACGCCTTTACATTTGAACCGATTCCATCCTATGTACAAAATGAGGAATCTGCCCCCGACACCGGTTGAATTCTTGATGAAGGCCAGAACCGAAGCTCTGGAAATAGGATTGAAATACGTTTATGTTGGAAACGTGCTCGGGACAGGCGCAGAAAATACTTATTGCCAGAATGACGGAACATTGCTCGTAAAAAGGGTGGGGTATTCCATCGCCGAGAACAACCTGGTCAACGGAAGTTGCCCGAAATGCGGCGCAAAGATTGCTGGAGTATGGCATAATGAAGAGCAAACATAGTGAGATCCTTGCTGCCGGCGAACGGGAGCTACACTTGACTGATGTATTTTTCGATTCAGCAACAAACTCTTTCTTGCCATTATTAGATCATTCCCGGAGTAACACACATTTATTGCAGGCCTCGGGCCGAAGATTTTTTCTGTTGACCCTGGCCGCATCAGCTTCCATTTTCATTCTTGGTTTATGGAAATGCTCCGCGGACAAATGCGACTATAAGCCGGCTATGTTCGCCAGACGGATCTGAGGGAAAAGTGAAAAGAGCGACCCTTTTCTTATGCGTTTTGATTACCGTGCAGGTTGTAGTTTTGGACTTGATGCCGGTCTTAGCCGATGAACCTTCTGGCGCGGTGTTCAAATATGAAAAAATAAGGCGACCGGCTGTTGCAGGGATGTTCTATCCAGGTGACGCTGAGATATTGCGCCGCATGATTAATGACTCACTTAAAGCAGTAAAGAAAGAGGAATTCCCTCAGTCAGTAAAGGCGATTCTTTCACCTCATGCCGGGTACCAATACTGCGGCACGACGCTGGCTTCGGCGTTCAAACAAATTGAGGCTCCTTCATTTAATTACGACACTGTGATTCTTATCGGTCCAAGTCATAGAGTAGCAACCAAGGCCGCTGCGTTGAGTTCCGCCGATGCGTGGGAAACTCCACTCGGACTGGTTCCCGTTGATACGGAGTTGGCCAGGCAGTTTGTTGCCAAGAACAGCAAAATAGAATTTGACGATAACGCTCATATGCAGGAGCATTCCCTAGAAGTCCAGTTGCCTTATCTTATGGCAGTCTCCGGCGGGAAGCCGTTCAAAATAGTCCCAATATTGACGAACAGCCCTGACCCTTTGGATAATGAAATCTTGGCTCAGGCTCTGTCGGATTTGGCTGCAGATCCCAAGATCCTCATTGTGATTTCATCCGATCTGAGTCACTATCCCTCGAGCGCTACAGCCGAAAACGTGGATAAAGCAATCCTGGATGCAATCAAGTCTTTGCATGTCTCTATCATCGTAGATGAAAACCGAAAAATACTGAAAGCCGGGCATCCTGGGCTGTCGGTCACCATGTGCGGGATGGAGTCGGTGCTCTGCGTGATACGGGCCGCATCTCGGCTTGGGTTGTCCGAGGCGCGTGTGGTAAACTATACAAACTCCGGAATGACCGGCGGAGATAACCGTCGCGTAGTGGGGTATGGCGCCATGATATTTACCGGTTCCGGAAAACAGGGGAACGCTGGCCAAAATCTGTTTAATTTTACTTTTGGAGAGCAAAGCCGGCAGGAGTTGCTCGCCATGGCGCGAGGAGCTGCGAAAGCTGCGGTAGAAGGCTCGTGGGTATCATACGACCCGAGCGAAAACCCTGAGCTGCAGGTTAAGGCCGGGTGCTTTGTCACGCTGAAAAATAATGGCGTGCTAAGGGGCTGCATTGGCCTATTCACGTCAAACGAGCCTCTCTGGAAAACGGTGCGCGAGGTAGCCGTCTCCTCCGCCACTCGGGATACTCGATTTTCGCACAATCCTGTTTTGCCGACCGAAATTCCTCACTTGGAGATCGAGATTTCCGTGCTGTCCCCTATGCGAAAGATATCTCGGCCACTGGAAGAGATTGAACTCGGGAGGGACGGAATTGTTGTTCAGGACCACGGCCGAAGCGGGACGTTTTTACCTCAGGTTGCAACTGAAACCGGCTGGTCATTGGAAGAATTCTTAAGTCATTGCGCCAGTGACAAAGCAGGAATTGGGAGGCAAGGTTGGAAAAGTCCGACCGCGCAGATCTTTGCTTATACTGCGACTATTATCGAGGAAAAAAAGGGAGACCCGGGGCGTGACAGCAAATAGGTCGAAAAATTTGGAACTCTGATTTTTGAAACGAGCCCACGATAATCCCCCGCGAAAGTAGAAGATTATCGCTTTAAAAGGGTCCAAGATATCAGGTAAATGGGAATATCGAGATTGAAAACAAACAGCACCGGCAAGCATTTTATCAAGCCGAAGCACCAGGGAGGAGGAGCATGGAAAATTTTATTGCCCAGAGCTTAATTCAAGTACCGGACGTGTCATGTTATTCATGTCATTTTCTCAGAAATTGTTGGCATTGGGGCTTTTGGTTGGGGTTCATTGTCGGAATCATCGGGGCTTTCATATTATTCTTGATGAAACCCACACAATCGACTTAATTGCGCTCGCGGGTCTCAAATCGGATAATAGGACTGCACGACGACCCGGGTATTTCACGCGTGATCTGAGTTCTAAGGGTTGGACCAAGTGATCAAGAAAGAGCCTTTGAATTTACCGGCTATCCATGGTGATCGACAATTGCGTATTCCTGGTGACGTTCCCGAAGATTTTGCAAATGCCGTGGTAACACTGCTGCTCTTAGGCATTGCAGCCACTCATCAGTGGGACCTAATTTATTGTTATCCACCGGAAAAATCATTACCTTGGATCAAAGGTATTTTGAAAATGAATGATACATCGGCAATGACCCACGCGAATGTCGAGTGGTGGGAACATCAGCTTCGTGGGCATTGAAAGTATTTTGAGGTCGTGGCAAACCATTAAATACAAAGACGGTGTGAATGCCAATTAAGATCGATATTTCAGCTTTCATTAGCGATTACTGTGAAGGAATAAAAGACAAAGAACTTACAGTTCGGCACAATATAACTGCCAGAGAATTAACGGCAGTAGTAAAGAAATTACTGAGCAATGGAGCCATTTCGAGGAAACAGTATCTCGAACGCAATCGTAAAATACAGCAAGCCGATGTGAAGGCGGAAACGGACTTCCTAAAATCTCTTCATCACTGCCCGACCTGTAGCCATGCACAACCCTTTCCTTTCACCGTCTGTCCAGCCTGTGGGTCAACGGTAGAGTCCGCTCCGGAGTCTTCAGGCCGGGATAGTTCGGCGCTGAGAATCCAAGAATCGGTTGCAGCAGTGAATGGTTCGCCGGGTCAGCTGGAACACATGCTCGGGGCTCACTTGGCGGATTTATCCCCTGTACCAGGCTCAAATTACAATTTTGATGAGGCCAATTATATTGTAACGGGGATCATTGGGTACCATGAAAATGCGTCGGCATTGAAGGCAGCGAAATCTTCGGGCGAGGGTCCATTGCTTTCAGTAAGGATCTATAACTCGGATCCATCTATACAGGAACACGTTTCAAGATTCCTGGAAAAGATAATTGAATATCAGAGTGGTATGAATGATTCGAACATTGTCCGCATAGTCGGGACAGCCACTCTGGAAGGAAAACGGGTCGTCTTACATGAATTTATGCCTACGGATCTTGGAGCCCTAATTCGCGGGACGCCGGACGGTTTACCATTGGATTTGATAGATAAATTGGTCCCTCAGGTTTTGAATGCTGTAGCGTACACTCATTTGCATCGGAGCAAAGACGGAACCATTAGGAAAGTGCCTCATATGTTCCTGACTCCATCCAGTTTTCTTTTTGATAATGACAAATGTCTGGTCAAACTGGCAGATTGTGGAGTTTGGCGTTCAAAAGTGGATATACGAGGTCACAAAGAGCACCTTTGGGAAGAACCCACAGTGGACCCCGCGGCGCTGGCACCTGAGGCCTTTGTCCTTAATAGTAAGATGGTTAAAGGACCGGCCGCCGATATTTACGCTTTGGGAATAGTTCTGTACCGGTTGGTTACGGGACGTCAGCCGTTCTCTGGCAAAAATGTGGAGGATTACAGCTTCTTGCATCTAAAGACGTTCGCAATTCCCCCTCGCGTTCACAGGTATACGATTCCCGCCTGGCTGGACGGGATGATATTAAAATGCTTGGAAAAAGATCCGACGCGCAGGTGGAGAAGCGCCACTCAAATGGAGCTATCCATTGGCAAAGAGACTATTCACTAGATGAGTTTTTAGGTCTGGAGTAATCGCATGATCATTCAGCGTGATTAATACCGAACTGGCATAACATGGCAACAAACCCAATCTGCGAAAGCTGCCAGGCTGAAGTCAGAGGCGGAGATCCTTTCTGCCTCAATTGTGGCAAAATTGTCCCGAATATTTTGGAATCAGGCAATTTAGCAATCGAAATCCCGGATGTGCCATCCGCGCAGCTCCGAAAAGAAATCCTACAAGAATTCAAGAAGTGGTTCCCCGGAATTGACCCTATCACAGCTGAAAACAGGCTTCGGAAAGGGCCATGGATTTTTGTCTCCGGAATTGATGAACGATCGGCAAACCGTTTGCTGGAAATTTTCAAGTCAATGAAAATCGACGGCCGCCTCGTCCATGACACCGGAAGACATTCATGGCTGCAACTCCTTTGGAATCCGGGCCTGTTTGTAGCGGCCGGCCTTATAACCGTGGCAGCATTGGTTCAAGGCCTAATCGGATTTGTCATTTTCCTGTTCGGAGCTGCTTCGCCTTTTTCATGGGCTCTTTGGAAAAGCAATCGGCAAATGCCGCTGCTGGGCCGGAGTGCAATCAATTCCGAGGCTCCGCGACGGATTGATATTGCTAATCAATACTCGAAAATCATAAGCGGATTAGCTAATGAGGATGCAGAGTTGTTGAGATCGGTTATGAGAGTGATCATTGATCTTCAACAATCTCTCAAGTCACGCTCATTGGTCTCGGTCGCTGCTGGTGAAGACCGTGGTGATCTGTATACGACTCTGAATAATTCCAGTATAACCGCTATCGAACTGTGCCGCCGAATCAACTCTTCCCAAGGTCAGGAAAGAGATAGACTTAGAAGCGAGCTGCAAGATTTGATCCGCGCACTTGGTAAATCCCATGATCAGCTCACAAAGCTTGACCGAGAGGAAATCAAATCTGTTGAAGAATTGACACAGGACATCGATAAGACCATTGAAAGCATAGATCGAATTATTCAAGACATCCGCTCTCCGTTGGTCCCAACTAATCTCGCATCAGGCGAAATAAGCTCCCGGGACGCAAGACACCCCTTGTTAAAAGAATCCGAATGATGCGGTTCTCCGCGTCTCACGGGATCACCGCATCATATGAACCGGTCCATTTGCGCAATTATCTAGTCTTCTTTTCATCCTCCGGTCTTTTGATGGATGCTGGAGGAGATACTTGAGGTGGTCGTCTCTGCTGAAGCTGCTGCTGTTGAATGTGCTGCTGCTGAAGCTGTTGTTGGCGGACTTGCTGCTCTCGAAATTGCTGCTGCCGAATCTGTTCCTGTTGAAGCTGCTGCTGCTTGATCTGCTGGTTGCGCTGTTGCTCTAATATCTGCTGCTGTCGTAGGGTCTGCTCCCGGGAAGCCTGTTGCCGCTGTAATTCTTGCTGTTGTTTTTGGCGTTCCAATTGCCTTTGCTGTTCCTGATCTCGAATCTGCCGTTGCTTCAAATCCGATTGACGCTTCTCGGCGTCTCTTTGCCTCTCCAGTAATTGTTGTTGACGTAATTCTTGCTGTCGCACCTGCTGTTTTTGAAGTTCCTGTTGCCGAATATCAGGCTGTTTTTGGCCTTCCAAGTGCTGTTGCTGCAAACGTTGCGGACCTGTTTGTTGTTGCAACTGTTTTTGGTGCTCAAGTAACTGTTGTTGCCGTAAATTTTGCTGGCGGACCTGTTGTTCCCGGAATTCCTCTTGTTGTTTCTCAACCTCTTTTTGGCGGTCCAACTGTCTTTGCTGCAACGGTTGTTCAGTCTGTTTTTGACGTTCTAATTGCTGCTGCTGACGAGCCCGTTCCAGGGGTTGCTGCTCCAATGGTTTTTGAATTTCCGGAATTCCTGTTATAGCCCGCGGCTCGCTCCGCAAGGCCGGTAGCTTTCCGAGCTTTTGCTGCTCCAAGAATTGAAGAGTTCCCGGTCCTATAGTTGACAGGGATTTGGATAAATCATTTAGCCGTCCAATAAGCTCATTGCGTTTCTCCGGATTTCGTTCGGTAGCTGCCTGTTTCGAGAGATCCTGGATGTTGTTTCGTGTTTGCTCCGCATTAGATTCCGCCTGCTTCCGGGCTTCAATTGATTGTTGCAGTGAGGCTACTCGGTTCTGAAACAGCTCTCTGGCTTGTGCGTTCGGAATTTTATTTGAATCTCGTCTAAGTGCGGCAAGGCTCTCCCGAGTCGCAAGATCTCCGGATCCAGCTGTGTCATATCGTTTTAATTGCCCGGCCAATTTATCCTCCAATTGGGCTCTCCTATCCGGGTTATCAGCTTTAGCGAGCTCCCTCACAATAGTATCTACCTGCTGTTGATTTTTGGGAACAAGTGCTTGACCACTCGCCACATCACCCTGAATTCGGGATAACTCCTGTCGCATGGCCAATCGTTTTCCGAGATTCGGTTCCTTGGCGATCCTGGTACGTAAATTTCCAATTTCCTCCCCGGCCATGTTTGCCAATCGAGTTTGCACATTTAGATCCGAGCTTAGTCTATCTTCAAATTTTCGGTCTATAGCGAGATTCCTTGGAGAATTTATAGACTTCGAAATGATATTGGAGAAATCCGCATCCCGAGGTAATTTCGTAGAAAAATTAAGCTGCTGCCGGTCAAGCTTATTAATGTGCTTGGCAGCCCAATCTGCTCGAATGTTCACCTGGTCGAGTCTTCTTTGGGATAGCCTGAGTAAATTCATGTCTCCGGTCATTCGTGCCAAGTACATTAGGCCGGCAAGTTCCCTTTGCCGAAGTCGCAGACCGGCCAAGTGATCTCGATAGAAAAAGATTCCTCGGCGGCAAAAAAATCGCTGAATATATACATTAATGATCGCCGGGTCCACCTGATACGGAATATCGAATACGAATTCTCCTATACCGGGCATAACTGCTATGTAATCCGCGCCCGGATACACGGGCGGTAATATACTAACCTCAAATGCCGGATATTCATCAGTGGCGTCCCAGTCCCCGATATAGTAATCAGAGGCGATAGCTACTTGCGGCGGTTGAAGAGGGACTGTCTCAGCCGTGGCCGCAACATTGCATTCGTTGGTAGCGGCAACAATAGTCCCGGGAATTGTAGTTTGTTCGACTAATCTATTGATATCCTCAGGCGGGACGGCGAGGAGATCAGGAGTATCCTTCCCTTCTTCAATCAATAAATTATGGCAAGAAGGCACCACAGTCTGCTCGCCATTCAATTTCGTGACGATCACCTGACCGCTCAAGACCGTCACCAGGGTGGTTTCAGGAGTATAGACCTCGACTGAAAAATCGACCGGCTGATCCGTCGCGGGGTAAATAGAAACCAGCGGTGTATTAACTGAGAAAGGCGCTGTCTGCATTTGTTGCGTAGCGAAGCGAAAAATCCCACTGTCGATCTGAATACTCGGAACTTCGCGACCATCCCTCGGTTCGGAAGCTAGTGACACTGTGGACAGCTCGCCCATGGAAGCAAGCAGTCCTCTTTCCCAACTTAACAACAGCTTGCTTTTTTCGCCGACATTTACCGAATCCCAAAGTCGGATGAGACTTCCAGTCTTGAGTTCTTCCTGAGTGGAGTCAGAGCCGGTCAATACTTGGGCAGTCCCTTGGAGCGATTTCACAGTTGCTCTTAATTCCGCATCTTGCGCATTCGCAAAACCGGAGAAACAGATTAATAACCAGAATGCGAGGACCAATTTTCTAAAAAGCATCATGTACATTATCTCCCGAAAAATTTTTATAGATAGGGTATGTTGGCCGCTGTCCATATTTTCGTAAATTAGAGTTTAAATCTTACACTTTTCTTGTACTCACGGTCTAATATTTATCAAATTTATTAGTGCTATCTTAGTTTGCTCAAACAAATAGGTATCTGTTCGGAGGCACGTGAGTTTCCTCAGAAAGTACCATCAACAACGTTGATAGGGCTTTTGTTAGCATTATACAAAGCAGAAGCGCCCGAAGCGAGCGAATGAGCTTTTCTCACGGTTGTTACTGAGAATACAGGTGTCAATGGGGAACTACGCTCGATGGACCAAAGGGGACAACTGTAGTCAGAATAATGCTGGAATGCCTAACCAATATTTAATCTGAGGAACGGAAGGAGCACAGTCTTCTCCCCATCGAAAATGTTTTCGCGATATATTTGATCGAACACGATCTATTTCTGCTTAAAATGCGAAGACGCGTCGTTATATGCCTTTTGCAAGTCTGTAACCGCTTTGTCTAAGCCGGCTTTCATATCATCCCAGGCAGCTCCAGTAGATGAGCCTATTTCCTGTAATTTCTGTTTCGCATGATCCTGCTTTGTTTTCATATCAGCCATACCGGCTTCGATTTTTGTTGATGCCTCGCCTTTATAG
The DNA here is from genome assembly GCA_052144015.1 of Desulfomonilaceae bacterium. Classification (GTDB taxonomy): domain Bacteria; phylum Desulfobacterota; class Desulfomonilia; order Desulfomonilales; family Desulfomonilaceae; genus DATJPW01. Next base: position 3,675 of record JBKQRG010000027.1, on the reverse strand, counting down.
TTTCTTGCCTGTTCTTTCAGCTGGTCGATTTTCTTGGAAAGATCGTCGAGAGTGGTCTGAACCTGCTTCGAGTATTCTTGTTTCTGTTGTTCTGCATAAGCTTTCGCCTTTTCCATAGTACTAGCGGCTTCTTGTTTTACATCCTGTTTTGTAACATCAGTCTGTTGAGCGAAACCCAAATTTGCCATCCATATGCATGCAATCGCAATGGATATCGCAAGTAATCTGAACGCTCTCATAGTTAATTCCTTTCTTTAACTATACAATCTAGCAATTCTAGACAGGCAAAAACTAAGAAGGTTCCGACTGCAATATAATGGAATTTGTAAGTGATTCAGTTAATTTGCGAGGTTGCGGTGGGTTCTGTCGGAATCTTAGACAAGAGTAGAGCCACAGGAAAACACTGCAGAATTTCCCCCACTAATAGGGAATTACAGTTGCACTCCAATTGAGGATGCTATTCTTCCCTGTCCCCTTCGATAAATTGGTATAAAAAGTTGTTCGTGGCTAATCTCAACAATTCAGCTTTCAATCTCCGACATTCAGGCCAGCGGTGCCGTTCAACTAATAAGCTCTGATCGGTTATCAGCCGAATTCAATACGCAATTGATACTATAGGTGTGTATCATTGAATGGCATGTCAACCCGCACTGGAGCGGATTCGGCATTGCTCCTTAAGACAAAATTCACTGCCGAGATCATGGGCTACCAGCGAGGTATTTTGTCAAAACAATAAAATAGCCCGCCACTAAGCCATTCAGCCAAAACTCCCTGAACTTTTCTTAATGTGGACCGTACCCGCATAGTTCTGCTATAAAGATTGCTCCTCTACTTATTTCCCAATTCCGCAAGGAGGATCCCATTTGCTGAATCTGCAAGTACTCGTTTTGAGTCTGATCCCACTTTTCTCGGGAGCGATTCCGGGTTCGGGTGCCGCCGCAATATCACCCCTGGAGCTTTTGGGAATAGGCGAGCCAATCTCCGCTCAATTCATAATCGGGACATGGAAGTATTCCGACGATTTCTTCAGATGGGGCATTACCGACAAGGCTAAAGCCAAGGTGAAGCTTTCCAAAGGAAATGCCTTCATGTCAATATATCCGGATGGATCAGTGAAAATGATTAACCTCTTCCAACCGGCCCAAGCTCGGTGGGAGGTGTCCGAAGACGGCATAATCATCTACGATCCTGAGCGTCCGCAGCGGGTCTCACGTATACTCCCTATAAGGAAGCGAGATCAGGACCACATCTGGTTGCTTCTGCCGTTTACCGGAGGCGCTTCAGGTATCGGGATGGTGCGAGTCTCGGAAGAAAGCCTCTCTTCGCCCGACACTACCGGCCAGTCAGCTGCGAAACAGCGAAACAAAAGAATCAGAAACTGAAGTTTTAGTAAGTAGAATCAGTGCTGAAGCTTTATTAACAGAAAGAAACCTCGATCAATTCAGAACGGGCCACTGGCAGGGACCGAGGCCCGAATTCCTATCGATGCTTTCTTGCTGTTCATAATTTCGCCTGGGCTTGGCCAAGCTTACACCGGACACCTCCAGCTATCATTCTGGTAAAGTGAGACTGCTTCAGTCATAAATAAAGAATATCCCCAGGACCATTATAGAAGCTCCAATCAGGCGATACCTTATATTTTCTTCCCTAAAGAATACCCGGCCCAAAATGACCCCAAAGACGAGGCTAAGTCTTTTTACGGAAATCATGTAAGCCACTGGCGCGAGATCCAATGATATGAAGTGTGTGATTTGCGCTCCGGCCATCACCAACCCACCTATAAGAAAAACCATCATGTTACGTTTGCTGAAATTTCGAGTGCCTATTCCCTGTCCGGAACGCAAGAAAGCTATCCAGATAAGCGCGACCGCAATGCAAATCACGAGGACAGCACCGTACGGGATAGCTCCGTATAGCAAAATGCCTTTTTTCCCAAGCGTCGAAGTAAATGCCCACAAGAATGCGACCAACAACATGCGCCTGCAGCCGGATGTGGAGAATATTGCGGCTATGGGAGCAAGTAGGCCCCTGTTCGCCAGGTCGCCATTCAGAAGGTAAGCCCCAGCTGTCACTAAAGCGATTCCTATCGCGCCCGTACAGCTAATAGATTCGCCCAGCAAGAGGGCCGCAGTCAAAATCGTCAGGACAGGAGTGAATGCCAGGAGTGGCAGAGTTAATGACAAGTCTGCCATCTTTATGGCCGAGAGAAACAGGTAATAACTGGATATCTCGACCGGTAGAGATATGAGGATCAGCAATATGAGCTCTGACGAAATAGGCTTGAGATCCTGAAACAGGAGAAGCGGAGCGAGAATGACAGCTGATATTCCGAGCGTCAGCGCGCCGGTGGTCCATTCGTCATTCTCCCACATAATCCGTTTTGAAATGGCGTCGGAGCAGGCAGTCAGGAATGCGCAAACCAAAGCGATGAAAAACCAATTCATCTATCAATACCAATTTCAGGCAAGACCGACAGATTTGAGGCGTCGGCTCATTCGACTCAAATGGGAGCCTTCCCAATATACTCGCCTGCACCGAGGACATTCGTGAAATTCTGATCTGGAGCCGAAAATCTCTTCCGGGACCTGTCCAGCCGCATCGGCTCTCGAGATTTCGACTACAGGAATATTGCAGATCAGGCACCTGCTGAAAAACATGCTCGGGTCAGGTCGAACGCTTATAGCAGTTAAAACTTGCTTTAATTGCTGCATAGAATCGTTCGCCGTAACAATGATAATCTGGAGAATTCCCTTTTGTTTCCTGGTCGTCACGAAGTACCTGTCCGCCGTGGGAGCACTCCTAGGATATGCCGCGTCAAATCCCAATATCCGCAACCACTTCGCTAATCTTCCCAGCATTCCATCCACATCAAAACATGGTTGCTGACTCACATCGTCCCAAATTTCCATGACGCACCAGAGCATTCTTATTCTTGGGCCGTAATTGTGATCGATTCCATTATTTTCAAGGCATTAAGGCAAGATGCCGTCTCTTTGTAGGGTCCTGGTCGTTGCCAGACAGGATCGTCATAGCGATCATGGCATGGGAGGCACCGTGCGATGCCAACTATTTTCCCGATCTCCTCCGCATTGAATCCTCGAGCGAGTAGATGAGATGTTCCCTGCAATATGTTTTCACCCGCAGACACTACAGCATCCAAAGGAAATAAAATCTTCAAGCCCGATGCGGCGGAATCGTAGAGTATCTGCACCTGCGGTTCTGCCGAGGTGGAATTCAATTTCACAAGCCCTTCTCCCAATCCCATCGCCTTTGGATCGAGGTGGCAGTCAATGCATCGAGGAACTTCTTTCCTGGTCGTGTGAGGATGAGTTGGAGCCATCGCTACCGAGCTCAGGCCGTTCTTTAAGCGCATGATCAATGAATCGTACAGTCCCATAATCTTACCGTTGGCACCGATAACAGTATTCCAGACCTGGCATCCCGGTACGAATATTGCCACTTTTCCGTTCGAGTTTATTCCTAAAATGTTCTTTTCAAACCGAAAGAAAGACCGCCCTTCAGTCCATCGTCCTGGCGTCGTCTTTCCGCTGAGATTATCTATACTTCGATGCCGGAAATGTAACTTCTCAAAAAGTCCGGGTAAGACTCGGGAACAATCGGTGAACGTGTCATGACGTTCCAATGGACAGGGGTGTACGTCAAGTTCGGGTTTGG
>JBKQRG010000026.1:0-14385 GCA_052144015.1 Desulfomonilaceae bacterium | reverse complement strand
CCTCTGGCTCGGCCTTCAGCGGCTCGACGACATCGCCGGCGTCTATCAATTCATGGCTCCCTTCGTCGTCCCACATCCTCAAACACCTCCGGTGTCCAGCAACCCCGGTTGTGGGTAAGGATCAGGCTCTTGCCAGGGGGTCGCGCTCCATCGGGGGAACGCCTCCAGCGCGGCGGCTATCGCCTGTTGGCCATCCTGCGCCACGCTTTTCTGGAAACGGCCAAGCACTACATTTGTGTCGGCCGGGAACCGATCGGGGAATGTCTTGTCCGCGGGTTGGTCCCTGCCGGCGATCAGGTTTCCGTATTCCGTTCCGAGCCTCGCTTTCACGTCGGCCAGAGCTTTATCGAAGCGGACGTGCAACTCCTCGGGAGGGTTGAACATCGTGGCGTAGGTCAACTTGAAACCGCTTTGGTCCATTGTCGGGTCACCTCCTGGAAATAGGCCATTATCTGTTATATACGGGCGCCAAAATTTTTGTCCGATTCGAGGAAGCCGTATACCGTTATTCCGGTGGAGGGCTGAATCCAGTATTAATATGCTCTGGACTCCAGATTTCGCTGGGTCGACGGCTTGCTAGAAGGTCATTATTTTTGGCAATGGCTATATAAGGGTCGCAATGCTTTGAATAAATATGGCTCTGAGCCACACTTGTCAAGCCGTTTCCGCGCTTCGTTCCCTTGGTGATTCCGATTGACTTGGATCTTGACTGATTGCTATCATCCTTGTCTCTGCTCACAAGCCGCGGCTCTTTCGATGTTGCGCGTCCGGCTGCCAAGCGCCGCAGACGAGGCGCCGCGGTAGGATTGATGCCAATGTATTAGGAGGGCATATGGATTACCGGAAGGTACTGAAGTCCGTAGGGATTCTGCTGGCAATAGTCGGGTTCTGTTGCGTCACACTCGCGTCAGCCGCCGAAGAAACGATCAAGATCGGGGTCGTCGGGCCAAGAACCGGCACGGGAGCCCCCACAGGAAAGGCGTTTGAAGAAGGGATCGCACTGGCTCTTGATTTGGTCAACGCGCCGGGCAAGGGCGTACTCGGAAAGAAGTTGGAAGTGATTTTCGAGGATACGGGGGGTGACCCGGAGAAGGCCGCATCCGGAATAGAGAAACTGATCACCAAGGACAAAGTGGTGATGGTTGTGGGGGAGAGCCACTCATCCGCAGCTCTGGCCGAAATCGATGTGGCCAACAGGCATAAGACGCCCCTGGTTATCGCTGAGGCCTGGCACGACGATATTACGGCCAAGGGATACCGCTACGTGTTCCGTGCAGGCCCGAGTAACAGTGGAGTGGTCAACGAGACCCTCCTGCCGTTTATCAAGGAGAATGGTTTCAAAAAGGTCGCGATAGTGGCCGAGAACACTGACTGGGGCCTCGGGATGAAAAAGCTTGCCGAGGACGGGCTGGCGAAGATGAACGTCCCCACGACGACCCTGATCACCGACCGCAACAGTCAAGACCTTTACACGGAAATCAACAAGATCAAGCAATTCCAGCCGGATTTCATCCTGGCCTTCATTTACGGCTTCGGGCTCCATTACTTCGTCGCGCAGTCCAATGAGGCGGGTCTATTTCCCAAGGCGGCGCTGGTGATCGACGGAGCCGGTCCACCGAGTCTCTGGCCCCAATATTGGAAAAACGTCGGGGATGCAGGGAATCTCGAGCTTTTTGTATCTTCCATGAATGTCGGGGTTCCGGTCACCGATGTAGATAAGGAGTTTTTCGCTGCTTACCAGAAGAAGTTCGGGAGCGATCCTACCGACTATAAGTCGAGGTCGCTCTTTAACGTAGTGCTCATAGCTGCCGACGCGATCAACAGGGCAGGCGGCGCGGACCCGGAAAAACTCGTGGATGCGCTGGAAAAGACGAACCTCACCGTAGCCAGCGGCGTAGTCAAGTTCGAACTGACGTCTGGCTCTTACCGCTATCATCAGTGGCAGCCGCCGATGCTCGTGATCCAGTGGCAGGACAAGAAACAGGTGGTTGTCTTTCCTAAAAACCTGGCCAAGGGTCCGTTGAAGAAATAATCCCCCTTTCGGAGGTCGGGCGGAGGGCGCCGCCCGGCCTTTTCTCAAGGGTATGTCTGGCGTTGCCCGGTTCAATGTGGAACCGAGGCGACCTGGAGAAACTGACGGATGAGTGATTTTCTCCTTTATCTGACAAACGGACTGGTCATAGGGGTGATTTACGCCCTGTCGGCGCTCGGCGTGGCGCTGATCGTCGGCATGATGAACGTTGTGAACTTCGCCCACGGGGAACTGTACGTGCTTGCCGGGTATTTCAGCGCCCTCTTCGCTCAGGCCTTGGGGCTGCACCCGGCCATCGCTATGGTATTGGGCGCCTTGAGCATTTTCCTGTTCGGGCTCGTGATCGAACGCCTCCTGATCCGTCCTACCTATGGCAATGATATGTACTCCCTCATTGTCACGTTCATCCTTTCGATCGTCTTACAGAACGCATATCTGCTCATCTTCGGACCCTACCCCCAAAAGCCGCCGAACCTGATCACCGGAGCGATCAACGTCTTCGGCCTGTTCATGTACGGCAATCAACGCTTGATGGGCTTTGTTTTGGGCGTGGTGGTCATCGCGGCGTTTTTTCTGCTTTTGAAGCGGACCTGGTTTGGCCGAGTGGTGCAAGCGGTGAGCACAGACCGTGAAGTAGCCGCGCTCATGGGGGTAAACCCCGAGCGGGTGAATCTGCTGGGCTTTGGGCTGGGCTGCGCTCTGGCAGGCGCGGCTGGAGTAATACTCACCCCCATCTTCCCGGTTACGCCGAACATTGGTGTCGGAGTCAGTTTAACCGCTTTCGTGGTTGTGGTGCTTGGTGGTATGGGCTCATTTCTGGGCTGCCTCGTAGGTGGTGTTGTCCTCGGCGTGGTGGAGAACCTCGGCTCGGCGTACATTTCCAGCGCCTATAAGCAGCTTTTCAGCTTCGTGATCCTGATCGTCGTTTTGTTTGTCCGGCCGGCGGGTCTCTTTGGCCGGCGGCAGATGTGAGGCTGAATCATGAGTGGCGAGTGGTCGAGCGCAGGTGAAACGAAGGGTGCAAGGCTGAAGGGCTGGGCGGCTGCTCTGGTCGCGCTGGGTGTTTTCGCCACGTTTCCCCTTTTTCTTGGCCAGTATTGGCTTCACGCGGCTATTGTCGGTCTCTTTTACATTATGATGGCGTCGAGTTGGAATCTGCTGGCCGGTTTTACGGGACAGGTGTCCTTTGCTCACGCGGCTTTTGCGGGGATCGGGGCCTATACGTCAGGGATCCTGGCGGCGAAGTTCGGTTTGCCTCCGCTGCTGGGGCTTGTCATCGGAGTCGTATTTGCAGCGGTTCTGGGGCTTGCCCTGGGGGCGCTGTGTATTCGCATGGGTGGTATATATCTGAGCCTGACCACACTCGGCTTTTCCGAGATTTTGCGCATTGTCGTGGTGAACGAGTATGAAATCACGCGGGGGACCATGGGGCTAACGGTTCCGCCCTTCTGGGGAGAGTATTCCAAGACAGTCAGTTTCTACATATTGCTCGCGGCTGTGGCGCTGGTCCTTTGGTTGATTCGTCGCATTCTTAAATCCGATCTGGGGACCTCCTTCAGAGCAGTGCAAAACGACGAGGTCGCCGCGGCCTCGATGGGCATACCTGTGATTAGAGTCAGGGTGGCAGCCTTCGTTATCACCGGAGCCATGGCAGGATTGGCCGGCTCCCTTTACGGACATTACCTGCTGCTTATAACTCCTCATATTCTCTCCCTCGACCTCATGTTTCTGGTTCTGGCCATGACGGTTATCGGAGGGCTCGGCACTTTCATTGGACCGATCGTGGGCGCCTTATTTCTGGAGGCGCTGTCCGAATATATCCGCAGATACGGTGAGTTTCATGTTCTGATCTTCGGTTTGGTGGCCTTGGTGGTGGCTCGGTTTGCACCTGAGGGGATTGTGGGACTCCTGAGCAGATGGCTGGGCGCCAGATTGGGGAGGGCCTCATGAGTTTGTTGCGGGTGGAAAGCCTAAACAAACGGTTTGGTGGCCTTGTAGCGGTTTCGCAGGCCTCCTTTGAGGTGAAGGAAGGGGAAATAGTAGGCCTGATAGGCCCCAACGGCGCCGGGAAGACCACGCTTTTCAACCTCATTACAGGCGCAATAACATCGGACAGCGGTCGAGTCACATTCAACGGCCAGGACCTTAAAGGCCTTTCTACATACCAGATCTGCCGGGCGGGTATCGCACGGACATTTCAAGTGCCCCGGCCCTTCGCCAAAATGACCTGTAGCGAAAACGTTCTGGTCGCGCTAATAGGCCGGACCATTGCAATCGCCCAACCAAAGCGTCCAGGGACCATCCGTGAAATGTTGGACCTGGTGGGCCTGGCGGGCAAAGAACGCGTATTGAGCGCAGATCTGAACCTAATTGACACCAAGCGCCTCGAAGTGGCGCGAGCCCTGGCTACAAGGCCTCGCCTGATCTTGCTTGATGAAGTCCTTGGCGGGTTGAGTTCTATGGAAATGTCTCAGGCGCTTGACCTGATTCGGGCCATCCGCGACCGCTTTGGTGTAACTGTTCTTTGGATCGAGCATGTTATGGGGGCCATCATGAGTCTGAGTGAGCGCGTGCTTGTTTTAAACCAGGGCCGCCTGATCTGCGAGGGGGCCCCGGCCGAGGTAACCAGAGACAAGCGAGTCATTGAAGCTTACCTGGGTGAACCCGATGCTCAAGATTGAAGCCATTGAAGTTTACATTCACGAGCACCAAGTGCTCCGAGACGTTTCCCTCGAAGTCCGGGAAGGCGAAAGAGTAGCTGTGCTGGGAGCCAATGGAGCAGGCAAGTCTACGTTGATCCGCTCTGTCGCAGGGCTTCTCGGACCTCGTAAGGGCCGCATAATTTTCCAGGGTCAAGAAATTAGTGGATTAGCGCCCCAGGATATCGCCAAGCTGGGCATAGCATGTGTGCCCGAGGGAAGGCGACCTTTCAGAGATATGACGGTGCTCGACAATTTGCGCATGGGCGCCTACTCGCCGAGGCCCAGAAAGCATCTCCAGCAAACTCTGGACGAGGTCACTGCGCTTTTTCCGATTCTGGCCCGCAGGCTCCATCAGCCGGCCGGAACGCTTTCCGGCGGTGAACAGCAGATGCTGGCCATCGGTCGGGGGCTCATGAGTCGGCCAACACTCTTGTTACTGGACGAACTCTCGCTGGGGCTTGCTCCTCTTGTGGTAAGGGAGATTTATCGCGTTCTGAAACTTGTGGGCGAAAGGATCACACTGCTACTTGTCGAACAAAACGTCCAGCAGGTCCTCCACCACACAGACCGGGCGTATCTCATGGAAACAGGCAGAATGGTGAGAGAAGGAAATTCGGGCGAATTGTTAGCGGACCCTGCTATTAAAGAGGCTTACCTGGGATACTGAAGCGCTGGCAGCGCCGCAATTTTAGCGAAAGGCTCTCTGAAATTGGATAAACTTATTATTACCGTGGCGGTGTGCGGATCCGGGCCCATGAGAGAACAGAACCCGAACGTCCCGTACACCCCGGTCGAGATAGCAGCGGAGGCCTTAAGATCCTGGCGGGCCGGGGCTGCTGTTGTTCACATTCATGTAAGAGATCCCCTGACAGGCGCGCCAGCGTTCGACCGAGGCCTGTTCGCAGAAGTCATCGAACGAATCCGGGCTGAAAGTGACATACTCATAAACCTTACCACGAGCGGCCTTAATCTTACCGGACCTGATGCAGGACCACATCGTCTGATGCCTATCGAACTCCAACCTGATCTGTGTTCGCTGGATGTGGGGACCCTAAACTTTAGAGGTGGTAGGGTATTCATTAATCCGTCCGACTGGGTGGAAACGGCGGCCTTTGAGATGCGTCGGGCCGGAGTAAAGCCGGAAATGGAGGTATTCGATCTGGGACATATTCGGCAGGCCAATGACATGGTCGACCGGGGTCTGCTTGAGCACCCGCCCTATTTTCAACTCTGCCTCGGCGCTCAATGGGGGATCGAAGCGAGCCTTGAGGCCCTGATGAGCATGAAAACCCGTCTGCCTGCAGGCTGCCAGTGGTCTGTTTTGGGAGTCGGACCGGCCCAGCTGCCGCTGACCACCCACGCAATGCTTCTGGGAGGACATGTCAGGGTGGGGTTCGAAGACAACGTTTATCTCAGCCGCGGAATGAAGGCGCAAACGAATGCCCAATTCGTAGAGCGGACCGTTGCGCTCGCCCGCCTCCTAGATCGGGAGGTGGCGACGTGCTCCGAGGCCAGTGAGATACTGGGTCTTCGTGCCGTTGCTTGATTGAATTTAGCGGTTAAGGATGGATTGTGAAAACGGATAAACAAAAAATTGACTCGCTCAGCTGCGTGTTCCCCCGTAGATTTGACAAGGACCTGCCGCGAGCTGTCAAAGCTAGTGGGGTCTGGATTGAGGATGATGCGGGCAAGCGTTATTTGGATGCCGGTGGAGGCGCTCTGGTGGTCAATGTTGGACACGGCCGCGAAGAGATCATTCGGGCAGTTTCCGAACAAATGACCGATTTCTATTACGTGCACGGTAGTCTATTTACAGCGACAGTCCTGGAAGAATTGGCCGAAGATCTGGCCCGACATGCGCCTGCCGGACTCAGCCGGTTTTACTTTATGTCTTCAGGTTCAGAGGCGGTCGAAACCGCGGTGAAACTTGCTCGGCAGATACACCTGGAATGCGGCCGGGCCAGCCGAGTGCGACTGATTTCTCGTTGGAAGTCATATCACGGCCTAACGTTGGGTGCGTTGGCTGCGTCCGGAAGAACCTATTTTCGGGAGCCTTTCACACCGCTTTTGCCTGAAGTGGCCCACATTCCTCCTCCCTATTGCTTACGATGCTCTTACGGGCTGACTTTCCCCGCGTGCGGGTTACGATGCGCCATGGCGCTTGAAGAGACTATTTTGAATCTGGGGAAGGATACAGTATCGGCCTTCATAGCGGAGCCTGTTAGTGGAGCTACTCTCGGAGTGTATCCGCCTCCGCTGGGCTATCTACCGCTTATTCGTGAGATCTGCGAAAAACATGGAGTACTGCTGATTTTTGATGAAGTCATGACCGGAATGGGGCGAACCGGCCAGTGGTTTGCGTCCCAGCATGAAGATGTCGTGCCGGACCTGATGACGCTGGGCAAAGGACTCGCTTCCGGAGCGATCCCTTTGTCCGCGGTGGCCGCCAAGCCGGAATACCTGGATGCAATTAGTCAAGGAAGCGGCAATTTTGTCCATGGCGGAACTTTCTCACATCATGTGGTTGCCGCTGCAGCCGCTCGGGCTGTCATCGGCATTTTGGAACAGGAAAACCTGGTCACGCGGGCCGATGAAGTGGGTCGATATCTGGGTGAACGACTCAAGGCCACGCTGAGTGCGTCACCGTACGTTCTGGACGTCAGAGGCGTTGGAATGATGTGGGGCGTGGAGTTGGGCCGGAATAAGGCGGGGCTCGAACCGTTTCCGAGGCATCTGAAGGTCGCGGAGAGGGTCCGAGAGGCCATGTTCCGGCGGGGCGTTCTCCTCTATCTTTCCACAGCCTTCGCCGGCAAGGATGGGGATGCCATCGTGTTCGGTCCGCCCTTCATTATAAAAACGCAGGAAATCGACTCGGCAGTGGATACCCTTGCCTCAGTGCTGGAACAGGATGTGATGAGTTATATTCAATAGTGTTGAAATCTACGTAGGCAGTACAACAACGTTCAAATCCTCAAGCCCCTGCAAGCATTAGCTATTAGACGACTGACTGCAATCCCTTTTAGTTTGAATGAACCACCGCCACTAACTTGGGTCGGAGAGAGAAGATTTCTCTTGACATGGCTTGGTGACCATTCAATAATGTAATCGTTTACATTTTGTGACTCCTTTTTACAAACTCGCTTGCGTAAGGCGCTACTCTCTTATTGGGAACGCATGAGCAGGGCCGTTGCTGCCTTTTTTCTCTTGCTGCTCCGGTGAAAAAAAGAGACTGGTGCGAGTCGATCAGAAAAGAAAAATGGAGCCTGAAATGTAATCGTTTACAGAAACCGGTATGTCACATTTCCTTCTTCTTCCCGACATCACGGTGACCTCATGTCCAAATTCACCATGCAGGACATAGCAGCTCTGGCAGGCGTTTCGGTGGCCACAGTCTCCCGAGCCATCCATACCCCTCAGTTTGTACGATCCAAGACACGGGAACGCGTTCTCTCAATTATCGAAAAGCACGGTTACGTCTACAACGCCGCGGCCGGTGATTTCTCCAGAAACAAATCCACGGTCATTGGGCTGCTTATCCCTACAACCGAGGCGCCTCTCTTCGCCAGTACCATTCTGGCTATTCAGGAAAGGGCCAACGATAAGGGGTATTCCATCCTCTTAGGCAATACTCAATACGACTATCAGACCGAAAGCAACCTGCTGCAACGGTTTGAAGAACGCCGCCTTGCCGGAGTCATCCTTACCGGCTTCAACATCGGACAGGAAAACCGCGTTAAGAAACTCGCCGATTCAGGCGTTCCCTGCTTCATCATCTGGGAAAAACCGGACAACCCTGCTCTGAGTTATGTGGGGTTGGATAATTATCGAGCCGCGTATTCTATGACCAATTATCTAGCGTCCCTCCATCACACCCGGATCGGGCTCATGATCGGCCTTTATACCAAGGTCGGCCGCGTCAGAAAACGGTACGAAGGATTCATGGCCTGCCTGAAAGATTTGGGCCTTGAATGCAGGCCGGAGTGGATCGTTGAGACCGTGCCCACCCTCCAGGGCGGCAAAGACTCCATGTCCAGGATTTTGTCACTTCAGGATCGGCCCACCGCCATTTTCGCGGCCAGCGATGTCCTCGCGATCGGGGCCTTGGCCGCGGTGCGAGCCGCGGGATTGCGCGTACCGGAGGATCTTTCACTGGCGGGGTTCGATGATATCGAATTCGCCGCCTATTGCGATCCCCCACTCACCACCGTGCGGGTACCCGGATATGAGATTGGCCGCATCGCCGTGGATATGCTGCTGGAGGGGATTGAACGGAATTCAACGCAAGCTAGACACTGCTGCCTGGACACGGAAATCATCGTGCGAGGCTCATGCAGAGAACATAGTTGACCTCGGGCGAACAGTTCTTCGACCGAACAGTCATCGGACAAAACCAAGAAAAGAGATGTCACAGCAACAAGGCGAGAACGGAATCGATCAATTTCGGAGCACACACCGCTACTCACCAGGAAAGGAGGAAAAATGAAGATTTCCAGGATCACTACAATTGCCATCGCAGCTGTCTTCGTGTTCGCCTTTGTATGGCAGGCCGCGGCCGCAGACAAAGTCAGGGTGGGATATCTCCACACGCTGGCCGTGGACGGCCAGCTTTGGATCGGTGTGGAAAAAGGGTTTTTCAAAGAGCAGGGGCTGGAGATCGAACCGATTGTGTTCACCTCCGGCATTCCACTCATGCAAGCCCTTAGCGGCGGCAGCGTGGATGTGGCCATCATGGGGGCAGTTATAGCCAATTTCCCTTCCCGCGGAGTTGGCAAAGTATTCCTTATCAATGATATCGAGTATGACACTGCCATGCTTTTCGCGCGTCCTGAAACCGGGGCCAAGTCCATCAAAGACGTGAAAGGTCAGAAAATCGCCACGGTCAAGGGAACCACCGCACACGTGTTTTTGCACACCGCACTCAAGAAAAACGGATTAGACTCCACCAAGGACGTGGAGATTGTAAGTATGGACATGGCAGGGGCGGTTTCGGCCTTCATCTCAGGGGCGGTCCCATTTGTTGTGACCTGGGCGCCTTTCCACGTACAGATCAGAGACAGGGTCAAGGGAGCTGTTCTGCTCAGCTCTGCCAAAGATTTCTATCCGGAGGCCGCCATTATCGGCGGGTGGGTAGCGGCGAACAATTACTATAAGGATCACAAGGATGTTCTGAAGAAGATCGTCAAGGCCTGGGTGCCGGCTAACGATTACCTCTTGAGCAAACCGGACGAAGCCTTGAAACTTATCCACAGTAAGGCTTACGCCAGTATCCCTTATAGCGACATAGAGGCCAGCTGGAAGGCCGAGAAGTGCGAAACCTCCAAAGACTGGGCTACATTGTACAAGGACGGCACAGTGAGCAAATGGATCGGCCAGGTGGAACAGGTGTTTGTGGAAATCGGTTCCATCGGCAACTGGGTGGACCCCAAGGAGTTCTTTGATCCAAGCATCTACTTGTCCGAGGTGAAATAGCGGTCGCGGCGGAGGGTGGAGGCAGCGGCCTTCCTTCACTCCTCCCCGTTGACCCTCCCGCTTTGACGGGAAACCAGCGTGTAAACCTTGGGGCCAAACATCTATCTGAACAGAGTCTCCGTGACAGGAGAATAATCGGTCATGAGCGACAAGGACGAGAAAAAATCAGTTGAAGAGCGTTTTAGGAAGATTCGACGAAACGAAAGATGGGAAAAAATAGGTTATTTCTTCGCCTCTTTTGGGATGGTGGTCGTTGTGTGGGAACTCTCCAGGGCCCTGCACATTATCGATCCTAAATTGTTTCCGTCTGTTCTGGCCGTCCTCGAATCATTTGTCACCCTACTGAAGGACGGCAGCCTGCAAAAACATATGTATGCCAGTTTCCTGCGGGTGCTTTTGGGATTCACCATCGGCATTGTGATGGCCGTCATACTGGGCTTTCTCATCGGATGGTTCAGGACGGTTCGACTGCTCATAGACCCGCTGATAAACTTCTTCCGCGCCCTGCCCCCCATCGCGCTGATTCCGTTGATGATCATCTTTTTCGGAATCGGGGAGACCTCCAAAATCGTGGTACTGTGCTACGCTTCCTTTTTCCCTGCGCTGGTGGTCATTTATCAGGCGCTGGTGGGTCTTGATCCGATTTACATTCGAGCAGGAAAGACACTGGGGGCCACTAACCTGGAGATTTTTCGAAAAATCATTCTCCCCCAACTCGTTCCGCACATTATCACCGCCTGCCGTGTTTCGTTGGGGGTGTGCTGGGCCACACTGGTGGCAGCGGAACTTATCGCGGCCCAAAGGGGGATCGGCGCCATGATGGTCGATGCCCAGAACTTTTTTCAAATGCCGCCTCTGGTCTTGGGTATCCTTCTCATAGGGGCCATTTCGCTGGCCATGGACGCGGCCGTGCGGGCCATTGAACGCCGCGCCACGGCTTGGCAAGAGAAGCTGCCGTAGTCCAAAACCCCGGTCTTCCCGAAATTCGCACCTTTCTGGACCGGGATCGGAGCAGATGATGGAAAAAGGCATCAGCATTGAATGCGTGCACATGACATACAGCGGGATCACCGGGACGGTGGAAGCTCTGAGGGACGTGGACTTCGACATTGACCCGGGGGAATTCATCTGCGTGGTCGGCCCTTCGGGATGCGGCAAAACGACCCTGCTCAACGTCGTCGCGGGTTTTCTACAGCCTACTTCCGGCCGCGTCTTAATGGATGACCGGGAGATTAGCGGACCCGGGCCGGACCGGGGTGTTGTTTTCCAGCAGTACGCGATATTCCCCTGGCTCACAGTGCGGGAAAACATCGAATTCGGCCTGAAGCTGAAAAACAACCGCGGATCCGCGGGTCAAATACGTGAGATTGCCAATTACTTCATCGATCTCGTAGGCCTGAACCAGTTCAGAGACTCCTATCCCAAGGAATTGTCGGGCGGCATGAAGCAGCGGGTGGCAATCGCTCGTTCCTATGCAGTTAACCCGGAAGTGCTTCTCATGGATGAACCTTTCGGCGCCCTCGACGCCCAGTCGCGGCAGTTCATGCAGGAGGCTCTGCTGGGCATTCTGGCCAAGGAACGCAAGACGGTCATCTTCATCACGCATGGAGTAGAGGAAGCGGCGTTCCTTTCGACCCGGGTAGTAGTCATGGCTGCCAACCCGGGAAGGATCCGTGAAATCATTCCTGTGAATATCCCCTACCCTCGGGATGCGAACGTAAAGACCACCCCCGGGTTCATTGAAATCCGCGCCCATGTCGACAAGGTGGTACGTGAAGAGTTCAGGAAACAGCGGAACGGCATGCAATATGGCAGGGCAATAGATCGTCCGTAAAAGGAGCAACACCATGCGAGCACTTGTCACCGGCGGAGCGGGTTTCATCGGGTCCTACCTTATCCCCGAATTGCTTGAATTAGGTGCCGAAGTGGTGGTTTTCGATGCGGCCAAGGAACCGAAAAGCCTGGAAAGGGTATGGGACAGAATCACCTATGTCCGGGGCGATCTGGCCTCGCGGCCCGATCTCTACCGGGTGATGATGTCCTACCGCATAAGCGATGTCTTCCACCTGGGAGCGGTGCTAGCCGGACCGTGCGAAGAGAACCCGGTTATGGGCTTTGCTGTTAATTTTCAGTCGACTCAAACTCTCCTTGATGCCTCGTTGGCATGCTGTGTCAATCGCTTCATCATGCTCAGTTCCATTTCGGTTTTCGGCATGGATGTAACCGAACCTGTGCAGGATGATGCAGTCAAAAATCCTGAAACCATCTACGGACAGACTAAGCTTGCCGGTGAACACCTGCTCCGATGGTACGCACGCAAACACGGAATCGACGCCCGCGCCCTCCGTTTCACCTGGGTGTTCGGTCCAGGGCGGACCACCGGCATCACCGCACTTTATTCATCGCTTATCCTGGACGCCATTGCCCGCGGGGAGGAGGTGACCATAACGAATCCGGATGAGAAAGGGGACTGGCTGTATATAAAAGATGCCGTAAAGGCCATTCTCACTTTGTGGCGGGCGGAAAAGCCGACCCAAAGGATCTACAACATCGCCGGCGGGGTCCATACTATCAGGGAAGTGGTCGCCATTGCCTGTGGATACCGTCCGGAAGCTCGCGTGACTATCGTGGAGGGGGGAAAAAGCCTGTCCCCTTATCCAGCCTCCTATGACGATGGGCCCGCCCGTAGGGACCTGGGCTGGAACCCGGAATACACTTTAGAAGAGGCGGTAAAAGAACACCTGGATATGGTATCCGGCGTCTCACGCAAAAAGTTGGTCAAGTAACGAATTTCCGTGCGATCTAAGCCCGGAAATGTGGAGGAATATAGATGCAGGAAGTGATCTTGGAATACGGAGACGCCTGGATGAGCGTGGAACTTCCCGATTCGGCCACCGTGGTGCGCTACGGTAAAACCTACACCGACCCTCCCGCAGTGGACCCGGTCGAAGCTACCCGAAAAGCGCTGGAGGCACCCCTCGGATTTCCGCCTCTGCGCGAACTGGGTGGACCCGGCAAGAAGGTGGTCATTGCTTTTCCCGATCGGATCAAGGGCGGTGCGCATGCGGCCAGCCACCGTCGGGTCGTCATTCCCATGATCATCGAGGAACTCCTCAAAGCGGGGACCATGCTGGAAAACATCACGTTGGTCTGCGCCATGGGGCTGCACCGGAAGAATACCCTGGAGGAATGGTACTGGTACCTTGGTCGGAAAATTGTAGATACTTTCTGGCCCGACCGGTTGGTGAACCACGATGGAGAAGCGCCGGACCTATGCGACTTCGGCACGGATCATATGGGTAACGTAGTTCAGTGCAACCGTATGTTGGCCGAAGCGGATCTGCCCATCGTAATCGGCCACTGCGCCGGTAATCCATATGGTGGTTACAGTGGGGGTTATAAGATGATCGTCAACGGGCTCACCGGGTGGCGGTCCATCGCTTCCCATCATTGCCCGGAGACCATGCACCGGGACGACTGGCTCGGGGCCTCCACCGACTCTCACATGCGTCGTCAGTTCCGGTCAATCGGGCAGGCCATGGAAACCAAGATGGGGAAAAAGATCTTCGCTGTGGACGCGGTGCTGGATCAGAAATCACAGGTTCTGGGAGTGGCGGCCGGAGAGCTTTCACAAGTGGAGGACGCCACCTGGCCACTGGCCGACAAACGCACTAATGTGTACCTTGACATGCAAGAACCGGTCGATGTCTTGGTCATCGGTCTTCCCCGCAATTTTCACTATGGGCCGGGAATGGGCACTAACCCAATCCTCATGAGCCTGGCAATAGGAGGGCAGCTCTCGCGCTGCTGGCACGCGTTCCGCGAAGGAGGGGTGATCGTGGCCACCTCCATCTGCGACGGGTGGTTCAACCGGGGCTGGTTCCCTTCTTACGAGGAGACCTACCGGGCCTTGCAGAAGTACAACACGCCGACTGAATTCCTGGCTTCCAGCGATGCTCTGGATATTACTATGAACTACGAATACCGATTTGCTTATTCTAATCGTTACACGTACCACCCGTATCATGCCATGTCCATGATCACCGGCGGCGCAATACCGGCGCTGCGCACCTCGGCCGTGTACATTGTGGGAGCCAAGGCTCCGCAGTATGCCCGGGGAATGGGTTTTATCCCTCTCTCCACCTTCAAGGAAGCTATGAAGCAGGCGGAACGTTTCGTCGG
>JBKQRG010000025.1:0-25687 GCA_052144015.1 Desulfomonilaceae bacterium | reverse complement strand
CTAAACGACTCATGCCAGATTGGACAGCCCTATTGCTGGAAAAATTGCCGAAGATGTCCAATCAGGAATGACGGATTCAGCCTAAATAATGCGGCCCGCTTGCTATCTTGGAGGTCCTCTGGGTCTTCATAGGTCACTCGACGCCCAGAACGACCCCAAATGGCGCTGTTTTGTCTCCCACAAAGGCTCCGAGTTGCTCAACTTCCACTAATATTGCCCAAAAAATCCCATCTTTTCTATGTTTAAGGGTCTAGTGGAGTAAATTCTTGAGAGATTGGAGCTGATCAAAAGAAAGGGGTCTAGCCAATGTGCACGGGAAGATTCTGGTGACAAGGCTCCAGTAGCTGCGGGTAGGGGAGGTAGTCTTGCCCGCTCGTAACATCCCGTTCAAACGGGGAGTACCGATTCCGATCTGTTCGGCGGGAGTATTCATTGCTCACTTGGGCTGCAAGCTCAAAAGCTCTGCCCTCCTTGTGCAGGTTTTTATATAGAGTTCGGAGGAGACATCCCCCAAAAATCCCATCAGGACTTGAGGTGCAAGGATACGATAGCAAAAGCCCTATTGTGCCTAGCGTTTGTTTTGCGGAGCATATGAGCGGAACGATCGTTTTTTAAGGCAAGACCGAAAGAAAGACCGAATGACAGTGTGCCGATCCAGAAGTCCCATCGAATGGTATTCCCTCGACGTTTGGCCACAGGTTTTTCTCAGCCCATTTCTTAGCGTCCAATCTTCACCGAAGGGCGGCCTCAGAATTACGCCATCCCTGTTCAATCTCCGCAAATCGAGTGCTTTCTCGAAAGAAGTGAACCAGCCACTCAGCGTCTGCCTTATGAGCCTCGTCAGCCTGGTGCACCAGCGCATCCTCCAAGTCTGGCGTATTATGCTTGTTCGTACCAAAGGACCGGGTTCTCAGCCAACCAAGGGGAAAATCTGGCCTAGCGCCGCTGAAGTGTTCGTCAACGGTTGCCGCTTCAACCCCTAAACAGGATAGACGTTCAGCGGCCACACGGGTATCGATGTCATAATACCATCCCCACTCCATTCCTCTGTCACTTCCTCTGTCATATGCGTGAATCCCCCGCAGGGGTCCGAGAAAATATGCCCACCACTCTGCAATCATCTTTTTGCTGTGAGCCAAGAATTGGTCGATGCTCTTTTTCAAGTTTTCCACTTCACTTGCTGCTTTTGCCGCTTTGTCTGGCAGTGCGCTCGCTAGGTACATTTTTCTTCGCTGATCATAAACCAGTATATGCAGACCGGCTGCCAAAAGAAAGGTCTTATACGCTCGCATCCCAAGGCCGATAAGATGCTCAATCAAACTGTAAGAACTGCCGCTTGCTTGAAAGAGCCTATCCTCAGCATGAGTAGTAAAGTAATCACTTAATTCCCATGCCAGGGCGTCCATATTTTCACCCCCTATTTTCAAATCATGCTCCTCTATGACAGCACCGAGGATATCTTTCATCTGACGGAGTTGCTGCATAATCAGGTCACCGAGCGTTCCTGCCCTGCCCTTTGTCTGTTCCAGCAATGTGTCCAATATGACAGGCCCGGTAGGCCCTATGGCTTTCTCTGCGAGTGCCTCAGCAGCCCAGACGAGCAGCTCATCGTTACTCATCAGCAAAAATGGCTTCTTAGGCTCAATTGTTCCGGCCATAGTTCGTTCCTTTCTCTATAAGAGACTTAATAAAAATATACTATTTTGTCTCATAGTCCTGCTTACCACAACAGTCAACTGAAATACTCTAATATGGTGCAATGGTCTCTTTCTGCGGATCGTATCACCCTCACCTAGGCATTCGAGGTTCTACAGTGAGGCCAGTTGAAACCTACACATAAATCTCATTTCTTAGCACCTTGTCATTGGCGGCGAGTAGCATATTCCAGCATTCTCTTAATCCGCTCTCTCTTGCATCTTCCCTTCATTTTATATTTGAGGGTCTAGTGGGTAAATCCTTGAGGGAATTGACCTGATCAATGGAGAGAGGTACGGCCATTAACCGGTAACAGATCCGCAGTGGCCTGACCACATCCCATCCTTGGGCAGGGAATTATATAAAGTTCAGGCAAAGCGCCCGAGAAAATTGACGGCAGGTTTTGATATGCAAGGATAGGATGGAAAATCCGCATTGTGCCTTAAACTTGTTTTGCGGATCGCATTGGCAGAACGATCATTTTATGAATAAAAACCGAAAGAAAGACCGAATGAGGGTGTGCCGATCCATCCGTTTCACCGAACATGAGGAATCCGATATGGTATCTCCATGGGGCTCGGTATTCTACCTGCCCCGACGATACCAGGCGGTGTTCCAGAAGGAGCCACGTGGAAATCAGCGCTTGACCTGGGGCATACGGCGCAGTAAGCTCAGTAGCACTAAGATACAGCCTTTTTCAGCAACCTAACGACGGTTTTGCCTCTATCGGGTCATGTGGGGGACCATACGACGGCTCTTTCGGTGTCAGGGGAACCATCGTTGAACGGGTCACCGACCCCCAGACCCCCGAAATGTCAAAACCGCAGCATAATTCTGCTTTATACTGGCTGGATAATCATTCTTAGCTCATCGGGGAGTAAGATGGAAATTCCGAATGAAGTAAGGCAGTTCTACGAAACAGCAAAGGAATTTTGTCGATGGTCGGAAGAAGGGCCTTTTGAGGACGAGGATGAAGCATATACAGCTCTGAGACTTGTGTCGTCCATATACCATCAGGCGCTAACCTTGCCTGGCGTTAATTGTGAGGACGATGAACTTAGTGGGGAAGGTATCACGAAACTCGATTCCAAGCACATACATAGAAGATTCGGGAGTCTCCCGTTCCAATACTATTTTGAAGTCTTTCATCCGGTTACGAAAAAACCTGAAGAACCTGTCACCGGAGACATCGCGGATGATTTAATGGATATATACATTGACCTCAAAGAAGGAATGTTGCTGTACGAAAAAGACAAACCAACCAATGCTGTATGGCAATGGAGTTTTACATTTGGGGTTCATTGGGGCCGTCACGCCACGAGCGTACTGAGGGCACTGCATTGTTATCAAACCGATGCAGCATAAAACCCGTTCAATACAGATAATGACAGAATAGTCAGCGTTGTGGGCAATAGCGGCTGAGACTCCCAAAGTCCATTCCGGATTAAGGGATATCTCTTTTTATAGTTGGTAATTCGGCTGAGGAACGCATTAAGGTTGAAAAAGAAATAAAGGAACTATACGGCACTCCATCTGGAATTGTTCATTGCGGGAGATAAAAAGGTTGCATTTGAAGGGTACATCCTGCTGATTAAATACATCACAATTGTCATTACGAATTTATTGACGGATGAAGCGTTTGAGAAATGCTCCACTATTGAAGAGTTGCACCGCCATTTGAAGTCCATGAAATACTCGTAGGTAATGGACTGAGTACTCTGCACATCAGACGGCGTCCGCTCATTAGTCGAGCCGTAGGTAAGTCCTAGGCGTAACCCGTTGCCGCTTCCCTTCTTTCTTATATTTAGGGTCTAGTGGGTAAATCCTTGAGGGATGGATCAAAAGAAAGCGGGTACGCCCGAGAAGCCACACTTCTGGCGGATCATCGTGCTGGTGGTTACTAAAGTGGCTCAAATGAGCATAACTAATTGGATTGACCGGAAAGCAGGTAGCGCAAAGAAATGAACGAAAGACGAAAGAAGATCCAAGAAGGTCCCGTCGGAACTTCGCTCGTTCCTGATCGCTCTTAGTTTCTTGAGTTGCACAGGGTGGCTTCCGGCGCTAATCCGGCGTCACGGGAGAATTAGGACGAGAGGCCCTAAGTACCCGGCCCTTTGGGGATCATGGCTCATGTCTTCTTGCCGTATTTTTCAGCCAGAACGTTTTTCTGGAGTTTTCCCATGGCGTTTCTTGGCAACTGATCGATGAAAAATACCTCTTTAGGGCATTTATAACCGGCAAGCCGATCCTTGCAGAATCGAACAATCTCATCGGATGATACATCTGTCGCGTTTTGCACAGGAGCCACTACTGCAACAACTCGCTCTCCAAAATCATCGTCCGGAACTCCTATTACTGCGGCTTCGTTCACCGCCTCGTACCCTTCCAAAACGTCTTCAATTTCCTTGGGGTACACATTATAACCGCCGGTGATAATGAGTTCTTTACTTCGTCCCACGAGATATAGCCGCTTTCTATCCCGGGCATCCTGGTACCCAAGGTCCCCGGTTTTAAACCAGTTATCCTGAAAAGATTCCCTCGTCTTCTCCGGCATTTCCCAATAACCCTTGAAAACATTGTCACCTCGCAGCCAGACCTCTCCTTTTTCACCCGGAGCGACATCTTTGCCATCCCCGTCCATGACACGGATTTCTATTCCCGGCAGGGGATACCCCACACTTTTTGCCTTTCGGCCCGCGAGATCGATAATGTTTGATGCAATCATCCCGGTTTCCGTCATTCCGTATCTTTCGAGAATACGGAAGCCCGTTTGCTTCTCGAACCTGTTGAACTGGTTCTCCAACAATGGAGCGGAGCCCGCGACAAAAAGCCTCATGGTCTTCAGATCGGGCTTTTTCTCCATACGGTCCCACTCATTCATCATCCTCTGGTACATGGTCGGCACACCCATTAACAGCGTGCATTTGGCTTCGTCCAGGGTTTTCCAGCACCTCGCGGGGTCGAACCTCTCATGCATGATCATTGTAGCGCCCGCATTGAGAGCGCCTTGCAAGGCCACAAACAAACCATGCACGTGAAACAGAGGTAACACATGAAGCAGCAAGTCCCGGTCCGACCATTTCCAGACCTGGTGCAGTGCCATCATGTTCGCGATGAGGTTCTTATGAGTGAGCATCGCTCCTTTCGATTTTCCCGTAGTGCCCGATGTGTAGCAGATGACGGCCACCTGATCGCCGCCTGAAGGGTATTCTCTGATGAATTGCGGGTCTGTTTTCTCCAACTCGGAAGAGAGCGACAATCCCTCAGTTTCTCCGTCGGAATCAGCGACAACTGTCACGAGGTCGGTCAGTTTCTGAAGCATGCCCCTGGCTCTTGAAAACCGATCCTTATCGGTAAAGAAAAGCGAGCTGCGTGAGTCGGTGAGAAAATATTCCAGCTCATCAGGCTTGTAATCGGGATTGAGCGGAAGTGTTGTGCCCCCTACGGACATGATAGCCAGGTGCAAGAATATGAATTCCACACACTTGGATAGTTGGATAGCCACACGATCTCCGACATTGACCCCGAGCCTATGCAGCAAAGATGAATAGTGTTGGACCTGCTTTTCCACATCATTGTACGTGTATACGGCGCCTTCGAAAATTATGGCCGGTTTGGCTCCGTATTGCTTTGCCACGTCGGAAAGCTTCCGTGCAAGGTTCATTAATCGGCTCCTCCGAATCGTCCTAGAATTCCCGCCTTGACCTTCATGGAAGAGACACCGGTGCGTCGGTTGTACATAGGGTTATTCCTTTCGCACTGTGGGAAAGCCCGCCCGGAGATTAAAATCGTTCATGGGAATTATTCACCTTTCAACCGTCATCGAGAGGGCGTAGCCCGTGAATTGTCATTGCGAGGCCGTCAGGCCGTGGCAATCCCGAGATTGCTTCGTCATTTCAATCCTTGCAATGACACTAGTCTTACAGGCTGATTCTTTGTCAAAGGTGTCATTCCGTCCTTCGTTTATGATGGTGCTCACTTGGCGGAGCCTCCCATCACAAGGTCGGGCAACCAGGTCGCGATGCCCGGAAAGAAGCAGATCAGGAACACGGCTAAAATCATGAGCACTATAAAGGGCACGATGCCCCACATCACGGAACCCAGTGGGACATCCGGCGCAACGTTTCTGATGATAAATATGTTCAACCCGACGGGAGGGTGTATGAGTCCCATCTCCATTACAATGGTCATGATCACGCCGAACCATATAAGATCGAATCCCACAGCCCTCAGCGGCGGTAGGATGATAGGAGCGGTCATCAGGATGATTGAGACGGGTGGTAAAAAGAAGCCGAGCACAACCACAAGAATCAAAATCGCAGCGAGCAGGACCCACCTGGAGAGATTCATCGCTACGATCCATTCGGCCGCTGACTGACTGATGTGCAGGTAACTCATCACGTACGAGTAGAACAGCGACATACCGACAATGAACATCAGCATCGTCGATTCGAGGAGGGTGGTCCTATAGATGACCATAGCGTCCCTGGGACGCCAGACTCCGTACACGACGGCAATCAGCACCAGCGCCAGCACGGCACCGACGCCGGCCGTTTCCGACGGTGTTGCGTACCCGCCGTAAAGGGCGATCATGACACCGATAAGCAGAGTCACGAACGGAACCACGCGCGGCAGCAATCGCACCCTGTCGGTAAGGGTCAGGTTGTCCTCTTTGAGATACGCGGACGCTTGGCCGGTACGCTCGTAGGCATCGAGAGCTGCCTTGTACTCAATCCTATACCGCCATACCGCATAACCCGAGAACATAGCGATGAGCACAAATCCGGGACCAATGCCTGCGAGGAACAGTCGACCCAGAGACTGTTCCGCGGCAACGGCGTAGAGGATCATAGTGATCGACGGCGGGAGCAGGATACCGAGAGTACCACCGGCTGCGATCAGGCCGCATGCAAACTTCCCGGAGTAGCCGCGCAGACGCATCTCAGGAACGCCCATGCTGCCGATGGCCGCGCAGGTCGCCGGGCTCGATCCGGCCATTGCAGCAAAGAGCCCGCACGCAAAAACATTGGCGATGCCTAAACCGCCCGGTATTTTGTGCAGCCAGGCATGAAGCGCCAAATAAAGATCAGAGCCGGCGCGGGATTTCCCGATAGCCACGCCCTTAAGGATGAACAGCGGGATGGACAGCAGGGTAATGCTCGCCATCTCCTCAAAAACGTTCTGTGTAACCGTATCAAGCGCCGAAACCGGCATGAAGAAGTACATAAAGACGGCAGCGACTAAGCCGAGCGAGAAGGCGATGGGCATGCCGGAGAACATGACGAGCAGTGTGACGACACCATATAGAGTTCCTACGGTCCCGACGTTCATGCGGCCTCCCTTTTCTTTATCATGTGCGTCGGAATCTGGAGCAGGATTTGCACAGACAGAAGCGTCATGCCTACGGCCATTAGACCATAGGGAACCCAAAGCGGCGGGCCGAAGGACGACGATGTTGTCTGCCCCTCGTGGATCGCTTCAAGCAAAAGAGTCCAGGACTTCCAGGAGAAAAAGGCGCAGAACGCAAGAGAACATACATCCACCAAAAAAAGCCTGCCTCGGTTTACGCTCTTCGGTAAGATGCTCGCCAGCACCTCGATACCCACATGACGGCGATGGGATTGCACGAATGCTCCGCACATGAAGATCGAGCCCACGATCAGAAAGACAGCCGTCTCGTCCTGCCAGTCGGTCGGCACCTTCAAGAAATATCGCAAGAGCACGCCCAGCGTCAGAACTATCGATGCGGCCAGGATGGCCACCGTCGAGGCCCCTACAATCCATTCGTTGACAAGGGTCATCAAGCGCATACCTGTCGCCAGGACGTCCCTGCCCTTGATTCGGATGTGTGCGACTTCACTCTCAAGTCCCGATCCATGGCTCATGGCGTCTTCTCCAGGAGTTTAATCAGACGGGCGCAATTCTCGTTCTTAGCCGCGAAATCCTTCCAGGAAGTTTCCCGCGCTATGTCCTGCCACTTCTTAACAACTTCGGCGGATAGCTCATGGACCTCAGCTCCACGCTTTTTGTACAGGTCCCCAACGGCCAGATCGTCTGCCTTGGCACCATCCATCGCGAATTTCTCCAAATCCGCGCCCACCGCCATTACTGCTTCCTGCATATCCTTCGGCAATGCCTCAAATATTTTGCGGGATATGAGCAGCGGCTCCAGCATGAACCAGTATGCTTTGCCGTGCCCTGTAGTAAGGTGTTTGGCGACTTCCTCGAGGCGGAAGGAGATGAGGCTCGTCGATGACGTCATTGCAGCATCGAGAGCGCCTGTCTGCATCGCCTGGTAGATCTCGCTGGATGGCAGCGACATCACTGAGGCGCCCGCGGCTTTGAGAACCATGTCCATTTCGCGGCTTCCACCACGGACCTTCAGCCCTTTAGCGTCCTCCGGTCCGATGACTGCCTTGCTGCGACCGGCAACACCGCCCGCCTGCCAAATCCAACATACGATCATGATGCCTTTTTCGTAAAGCACTTCGGAAAGGAACTTGCCGACCTCGGCAGTCTTCCACGAAATCCCTTGCTCATAGGAAGTCACGACCCCCGGCATCAGCCCGATGTTGACTTCCGGGACTTCGCCACCGGCATAAGCGAGAGGAAAGAGCGACATGTCCAGTGCGCCCTTTCGCAATGCGCTAAATTGGGAGTTCGTCTTCATCAGGGATGAGCCCGGATAGACCGTGCCCTTCAGCGCTCCTTGCGTCCGCTTTTCAATCTCCGCCGCGAACATGCGGCAAAGACGGTCACGGAAGTCCCCTTCAGTGATTGTGCCCCCCGGGAACTGATGGGAGATCTTAAGATCCTGCGGGGGGCCTGCATGCACGCAGGAGGCGAACATTGCCAGCGCCAGGGTTACGAGCACGCCCGTGACAAAAAGGCGTTGCACAACCGGCATATGCTTACTCCTTTCTCTTGAGTTCATCTGCCTGTTCCTTTCTCCAAAGTTGAAAAACTTCAGCAGCCAGTGGCATGGACCTGTTAGCACGCCCAGAAGACGCTCGATAATGAGCTGTCTGAACGGGCTTCTCCTCACACATAACATTTACCTGTTTCGTGTATCTCCGGCCTGTTGTACCCGAACTTCCGCATCGGTTCAGGCCCTCGTGGTGTATGATGACGCTGGTGGTTGAACGTAAGATGTGAATACCGCGGCTCACGGAGTCGCACCGAAAAATCCCAGGAAGTTAACCTCGCCCGGCACAGGGCGGCGATAATCGGGAAGCTGAGCAAAAGAGGAGCTTTGACATGACATCCCGAGGGGGTTATTATCGGAGCTTGGACATGTCCGGTTCTCTCCATCATGGTTGTTTCGTCAGCCCAGTGAGCGCCACGAATACAACGTTTCCGAGTACAGGCTTGCCAGGGCCTCGCACTGCCTGATGAGGTGCTCCTTCATCCGCTTTCTGCCTCCTCCTGGTGTTCTTTCCTGAATGCCTCGTGAAGATGGCGCTGCTCCTGCATGGAAGCTTCCAGTCGATTGGGCCGATAGATATGGCGCTATCCGTAAAGCAGAATCTTATGTCTTGGACCGTTTATCACCTCGCTGAGGATCTTGCTCCCTGCCGGCTCCTGAATCAAAGTATGATATTTGTGATTAACGGCCACTTACTACGCAGTCTCATTCGGAATTAGTTCGATGAGCCCTTCGAACTGAGGAGCCTCAGGGCTTCTCGAACAGGTGTCCGGATGATTCCCATGGCCTGACACCAAGGTTTTTCAACTATCTTGTCTCCCTTCTTCAGACTCCCCTTTCGGATCATTTCTCGAATACCTTCGGCTGCTTCTTGAGCCGGTGATTGTGCACGTATTGCAGTTATTTAGAGTTGGGTAAAGTTGCAGAATTATATGGTATGAAATATTCATGTCAAGAAAAAGCTTTTGACCTCTTGAGGCTTGGTGCGGGCATTAACGTCATTGTCATATCTGTACAACAACTTAGGCGCTTAGCTAAGAGCCCGTATCCTATGGATGCTTAATAAGGCTGTAAATTACTCAGGCCTAGCCGACCGAAAACCGGAAAACGGAAGGAAAATGCAATGATGCAGGTAGAATGGCACCGGAAAGCACAGCGACTGTTGCGGAGCTAACTCAATAATCCATTGTGTAAAAAAGTGTTTCCCAGCTCCATCCCCAAAAACTCTAATATTTTCAAGGTCAACTGCGAATGTAACGATTTGTCGTGTGCAGACGCCCTAATCGGCCATTTTTCTTCCTTGCGCCGCAACGGTAATGCTAGGGCGGCCCGTGGCCGCCGGGATCTTTCGCCGGACATTGGCTGAGGTCATTAAAACCATGTCGGGCACGGCCCAATTTACCTCTGCGCTGGACGGAAGAGGGAAAGTCTCGGGAACCCGCTTCTTGAAGTGCTCCGCGCACGGCGAGCATGCATAGTGCAACATCGGAGCGTATCATCGGCTCTCAGCCTTACGATGCATGTTGGCGCGACGCCCAGTGGGCTCGAACCCTCCGGCAAGAACTTTCATATGGCTAGCGGTGAGTCAGGGCCGATGCAGGTACCCTGCCGCCGGATGAGGGACGGGGAATCCCGGGAACCCATTTGTTTATCTAAGAAGGCCCCACGGGGAGTGGACCGGACCCCTCCCCCAAGACCATTAAATGACTGGCGATACTTTGTGAATTCGGGGAGCCAAGACTTATTTTGTATCACCCAGCATGGTGCTCACTCGATGCACACTTCTGGAGTGAAGCGTTTGTGGCGTCGGTGGAAACTGACCGTCCGGGACTTGACCAAAGGAAGGGCAGGGAGCCGCGGAGGCGCCTTCCGTAAAAAAAAAGGTATTATTCCCCCCGAATTCCAACGTGATTATTTTCGATACTTACTGAAAACGTAGTCGGTGTTTTTTTGGCTTTCGTGGCATTGGAAGCAAGCTTTGGCATCAGTAACACCTTTTCGTTCTTTTGTGTCGTCAGCGAACACATCAAACGCCCATCCGCCGGTGTCCGCTGCTTCCTTTGATTCTTTTTGCATGACCGCAATTAATTTTTCGTGAGCCCTCGGTAGGAGCATGGTTATTTTCGGTCGCGGTGAGCACATCATTTACGAAGACCGATCCATCCGGATATGGCTTGCCTGTTGTTAGCGCATCGAATGCCTTCTCGTTGGCGTAGATATGATGAAATCCTCCGGCCATTTTGAAATTCTCATTGCCTTTCTCGATGACCAGTGATTGCACGTGGCGCCATTGCCGATAACCTTCAGGATAATTCACGGTTTGTTTGAGGGCCTCGGCAGCCAGAGCCAGAGTGATGAGAGCGCATGCAGAACATACGGCTAGAATAACAATCATCTGTTTCTTCATCTAAGTCTTCCCCCCTCTTTAGTAATTTGGTCCGGTTTTTACTGGTGCTTGAAAGAAGCGATCACAATTTTCTGCGGCTCCCTTTTCAGACTTAAAGAAAACACCTGAGCTTGTCTAGAGCAAGTGCTGCAAGCGGGAATTCCGGGAATGCCATAAACAATTTGGCGCCATGGGACGGCAGTCTATGTCTAATCAGGTCATGGTTGGATTAGCACGTAGAGCTGATGGCTGGGTATCGTAAGCCGATGTTTGATAAAGGCATTACAGGTAGCATTCTGTTTGGCTCCGTAACTATGGCGGAGCATTTTCTAGTTGGCGCGGTGCGGGCAAAAATAAGGGTTCCGCCTCTAAGGTTGATTACAACCGGGCCGGATAGACTCGCGAACATCGGCAACGGAGCCTCAATGGCTCGTGGCTAACCTGTTATTGTTATTGATTGCCGAGCTTTTCTTGAGGTCAGCTCGTGAGTCACCCGGACTCGCTTGCACTCGTACTTCTCGATTCAGACAAGTCCAGAGCTGCCATTAACCCCTTTGTTATTGCGAGCTTTTTCAATCAGTTTTCGCCGACCGAACCCAATGGCACGGTAAATGCTTTGTTCTACTTGGGCAGGTAGGGACAATCGGACGAAAAAATGTCCGTTTCCACGATGTTCACGACTGTTTCTAATCAATGGTTTCGATTCCTGGCGACCTGATGCAGGGAGCGAGGCAGCTGGAGCAGCCAAGAATTAGCTTTTCGCTCAAATCCGGCAGCCCAAAGCATGGAGCTAACGAAGGGCAGTCCGGACCAGGACTTGGGAAATAAAGGGCTTTTGCAATCGCTAGAGGTCGCGGAGTTCTGCCCAAGAGGGATTGGCCCGGGGCTCTTGGCCGAGGTCAAAAGAAATCGTTTCGTTTGAGATATTTCTTGTCATTACCCTGACCACTGCACAAGAGGCAGATGACAATGGAAAACCGTAAGAACAGAAATTATCCGAACACCATGAAGATCTTGATCGTTGAAGATAATCTAGCGGACGCCTTTTATCTCAAAGAAGCTCTGGCGGAAACGAACGGCACCAAATTCGCCGTCTCCAACCGACAGACATTGATTGAGGCCAAAGAATGTCTTGAAAAAGAAGATTTTGATGTGGTGGCGTTGGATCTAGGACTGCCTGACAGCTGGGGAATGGAGACATTTATCCAGATTCAGAATTGTGCTCCAGACACTCCCATAGTTATACTCTCCGGTTTGGACGATGAATCCTTGGCAATCGAGGCAGTAAGGTTAGGGGCGCAGGACTATCTGGTTAAAGATCTGTGGAACCCGCATCTCATATCAAGATCATTGGCTTACGCTATTGAACGCCCGTATATCCTGAGTGGTATCCTGTCTACCTGCCCGGTAGGCATATGCTTTACGCGCGAACGTGAAATCATATGGGCCAATGATGCCTGGCTGAAGATGTTCGGATTCAAGACCGAACGAGAGAGCAGAAGACAAAGCACAAGGTCATTTTATTCTTCTGTGGAGGAGTACGAACGGATCGGGAGCTTGTTCGACAAGACTCTGAGAAATGGCGGGATTATCGAGACCGAGGCCAGATTCAGGAGAAGGGACGGTTCAGACTTCGACGCCCGTGTAAGAATGAAGTCTGTCGACGCCAGTGATCCGAGCAAGGGGGTCATATCAGCGGTCTCCGATATCTCGGAGCTCAAGCAAGCGGAAAAACAAATTGAAGGATTCCTCGAAGAAAAGGAAGTTCTTCTCAGAGAAATCCAGCACAGAGTCAATAATAACCTTGCAATTATATGCGGCCTTCTCAACCTCCAGTGCTGCAATGTCAAAGATGAAACACACCTCAAAATGTTCGAGGGCTTGGAGGCGCGGGTCATGTCAATGGCCATGGCCCATGAAAAAGTCTACGCCGCGGAAAACCTG
Organism: Desulfomonilaceae bacterium; assembly: GCA_052144015.1. Lineage (GTDB taxonomy): Bacteria > Desulfobacterota > Desulfomonilia > Desulfomonilales > Desulfomonilaceae > DATJPW01. Next base: position 12,737 of record JBKQRG010000025.1, on the reverse strand, counting down.
GCGAATCTCAATGTCCGCGAATATATAGACGAACTGGTGGATCACCTGGTGGGCCACACCAAGCCTGCGACTACAATCCAACTCAGGAAGGAAATTGACGACTTATCTTTCGGACTTGATACCGCGATCCCGTTTGGGTTCATCCTGACTGAGCTAGTCACCAATTCCCTGCAACATGGATTCCCTGACGGAAAAGGAGGAGAGATCAGAATAATTCTTCAGTCGATTGGTGACAATGAATTCGAGCTGTTAGTCAGTGATGATGGTGTGGGAATTCCGGGAGAGGTGGATCCGGAGAATGGCAAATCATCGGGTCTGGATCTGGTCTATGCCTTTGTTGATAAACTGAAGGGCACCATGGAGATTTCCAGAGACCATGGCACACGAGTACGTGTAAGATTCAAGAGGATCTGATCCTTCAATGAGCCGGAAAAAACCACCGCCCACGAATCGACTCCAAACCAGTGAAGAGTTCTGAGTCAAGCCATTCCTGCTTTCCCCATTGTCAGTCCATGAGCGTATCGATAAATGACTTGCGGTCCGTTCTGTTAACCGTATGGTCCCTCTCTTAACCTAATCTTGCCTGGATATGTGACTCTCCTGACTCAAGGGCCAATTTCGATAAAATCAAACCTTTGACGGAATAGATACGATTGGCGTATCCTGCCAAGCGCGCGCAATTTTTTTTGGATTATTGCATTAGCTCCGCTTGTGGGAGGAGAAATGACTTTCAGAAGGGGGACCGCCAGGGAGAAAACCCTTTTGCAAAATCCCGCGTCTCGCGGGACTGGACCCCCTTTCCGAATCCCGCGAAACGCGGGACTAAATGGTTGCGGCGTAAGGGGGAGAGATGACTGATTTGGGCGTGCGCACACGTCAAATCCGAACATTCCCGGTTGACCTTGAAAATGTTAGTCCCGCGCAGAACGCGGGATTGCCGGAGGTTCGGGCCAACTGGGCGTGGCGCCAACATGCATCCTGAGGCTGAGAGCCGTTGATACGTGCCGATATTGGCTGACCAGCCGCGGGCTGATGTTTTTGTTTTAGTAGGACGATGGGTATGGAGCGTTCGTGGCTCGCGAAAATCTTGCCGGTTCTCTCGCTGGCGATCATGATCGTATCAGCCGGACCTTTGCAGGTCTCAGCGGGTGACAAAGCGCTTCGCAGTGCCAAGTTACTCCATCGTGACATGCGGCTGACGCTGCAACAGGCTGTGTCCATCGCGGTTGACAGAAATCTCCGAGCGGCTGATTCGCGGCTCGCTGTTCAGGAGAAAGAGCATCAGCGCCGTGAAGCTTTTTCCGATCTTTTCCCATCACTTAGTCTCCAATACACGTCGACCTGGTTCAGGTATGAGCAGGCCCAGAACATCGCGATTCTCGCGGGAAAGCAGCCGGGCCGATGGATCATCCGGGGTTCATCCGTGGGCAACGGGTTAACACCTAACTATCCCTATAGGATAGACCCGTTTCGCTCTTTCACACTTTCCGCCACAGTGACCCAACCGATTTTCAGCGGCGGAGGGCTCTTGAATAATTATAAATTCGCAAAACTCGGGGTTGATTATTCAGCTATTCAATATGAAGTGGACACCCAGGATCTGATCCTGGATGTTACAGAAGCCTATTACGAGTTGGTCCAGGCCGAAAAACTGCAGGAGGTGGCCGAGCAATCGATCCGGTCCCTGGAAGCGCTCCGGAACCAAACCCGCGAATTTTTCCAGGCCGGTACTGTAGCTAAAGTGGATCTCCTCTCGACAGAGGGCCAGCTAGCTCAGGCCAGGATACAGAGGACGCAATCTCTTACGGAAGTCCGCAGGCAAAAGGCGCAACTGGCCTTTCTCCTCCGATATCCGCAGGAAACCCCGGTTGATGTGGTGCAGGATATTAATTATCGACCAAATCTGTATAGAATACCGGAAATTTATGCGATCGCGGCGGCCAACAGGCCCGAGATTCGACAGGCCAATATATCCGTCGACCAGGCTTCGGCCTTATTGAAGGCATCCCAGGCGGATTTGATGCCGGCTGTTTCTCTTCAAGCCCAGGGAACGCGGATAAACGATGACTGGAATGTGTTCGATCCGGAAGGAACCAATGACTGGCGCATTCAATTATTGCTCACATGGACTTTTGACATCTTCCGTACTCGTGAAACAGTCAAGGAGAAGCGAGCCACGCAGGCCAGAGCATTTGTGGCCAGAGAGCAACTGATCGAGCAGGTGATGAACGAAGTGAAGTCGGCTTATCTGGACATGAAAAGTTCAGAGAGCACTATCGCGGATAGCCGCGCGGCCGTTGTATTCAGAGAGGAAAATTTTCGTATAAGTCAACAGAGATACCAGGTGCAGGAGGCCACATACATAGAGGTGCTGGACGCCCAAAGGCAGCTGGCCCAGGCTCAAGGCGATTATTACACCGCACTTATCGGATATAGAATTAACCAGGCCGTACTGGAACGGAGACTCGGCATACTCCGCTAGCTGAATGGGACACGTGGCTGAAAAATCCTTTTTTGGTCTTAATCGGTGCCTTTTCGTGCCGTTTTGTGACCTGCATTGCCCCTAATATTACGGAGGCGTTCCATCGGATCTGCTACAAGGCGGTGGTACGTTACAGCACTGAAGGCGATCAAGAGGCGTGAAATGGCAAGAGCGCCGCATTATTCCAAATCACCACTGCTTCAGGTAGGCCCACGCCGTCGTCCGCAATTACTGCTTTCAGCACGCTTTCCCACCGGACCGAAAAGGGCTGATCACGGTTTCTCTGGCATCGGTCAGCGTTTGTGTTCGGTGTCAAGAGGCAAGAAGCGTGTGGCAAAGTCTTGAGTGCGGCGTAGAAACCCACGTGCTCTGCACGTGGTCAGAGTCCGTTGGCTCTGCCGGTAGTCCACGGACGGCTGAGTCTCCAAAACCGGCCCGTATTTTCGTGGACCGGAAACGGGATCGGATAACAGGGTTGACAAAAGGCTGCGTGAACATATCCTCTTCGCTTACCTTGTATCATGTCTATGGAAGGGCAACACCGTTTCAGTTCATAGAGTAGCCTGCAGCCCCCCTATGGGGGGCTAAAGCAAAGCCACGTGCTCTGCACGTGGATCTTTACTCTAATGGCCGAGTGCGGATTTTTCCGCAGGTGTCCCTTGACACGGAGAGTTGACCTGCCCCCGAAAAACCGGTTCAGGCATTAAGTTAGTATAGGGAAAGACCTGAGCCAAACGGGGAGCCTCTCTTCCGGAAAGACAACGCACTATAGTGAATTACCGGGCTACTTTCAGGTGTTCCTCCGGAACACGGTTCGTGCGGAAACCTTATTCCGATGCGTACTGGTGGCCACCTGACGGTCGCTCCGGCAAGTAGAACTGTTAAGGATTACCGCTTCCACTTCGATGACGGGTCTTCAACGTAGTGTAACCAGTAGGCCACGGTAATTCCCCAAATGATGTTGAAGAATACGATAACAAGAGGTGTGAGTGCCCCTAGTTGCAGTCCGAGCATTCCCTTCTTCGCCATGAACGGAAATACGACGAATAGTTGAACCAGCGTCGGCCCCGCGCTGTATACAATTCCCCTCAAAACACGAGAGTTCCTAAAAAAAGGCAGCAAGAACAGAAATCCCCATAGACCGCCCCACACAACAGGCCGATACAGAAACTCGGCAGCGAGGGCCGGGGCAAATTTCACCCCCAGGGCGCCCGTAATTCCGAGCACGCCAAAAACCCACACTGCCAGGGCGGTGATCAAACCGCCAACGCTTCCTGCGGCATAAGCCAGCGACAAATTCCTTAACAAATTCTTCATGACACGCGCTTCCCTACCGGCTTGATTTCCTTGAATGTTATCCGGAATTGAGTGCCTTGCGACCGCCTGACTTCCACTTCTGGCCATTAGGCGCTATCTGGTCCAAGCCAACCATTTTGTAAACGCCTTCGTAACGAAAGGCGTGAGTCGCGTCCTGCTGTAGGCGTCTCCAGTCTGCCTAATGGCATCGGCTTGAGTCGGGTAGGAATGAATGACGCCCGACAACGTCGCCAGGCCCAGCTTTCCTACCATCGCCAATGTTATTTCATTGAGCATCTCTCCTGCATGGGAGGCCACAATTGTGGCCCCGAGAATCTTGTCCTTGCCCTTCTCCACAAGCACCTTGACAAAGCCCTCTTCTTCACCGTCCGCTATGGCCCGGTCCACCTCGTGGAGAGGTCTGACATATGTGTCCACGGCTATACCCTTTTTGACTGCGTCCCGTTCGTCAATTCCCACATGTGCAACCTCAGGGTCGGTGAATGTTGTCCACGGGACCGTAAGGGCGCTCAATGTCTTGGAACCCTTGAAAAGAGCATTCTGAATGACGATACGAGCCGCGGCATCAGCCGTGTGTGTGAACTTGTAATTCATACAGATGTCACCCGCAGCATAGATATGTCGATTAGTCGTGCGCAAGTGATCATCCACGTGTACTCCCGCTTTGGAGTCGTATTCGACCCCGGCCGCTTCCAAACCAAGATTCTCCACATTCGGCGCACGGCCGGCGCCGATGAGGATCTCGTCAACTGCGACGGAATCCTTCGTACCTGCTATGTCGAAGTGGATAATCTTTTCTCCGTCCCGGGACTCCACCTCGTCAAGGCCGCTGTTCAGAAACAGCTTTATACCTTCCTTAATGAACCTGCCTTGTATTATCTCAGCAGCGTCCACGTCCTCCCGGTCAAGTATGTGGTCATGTCGGTGGAATAGAAATACCTGGCTTCCAAGCCGCTGAAAAGCCTGCGCCATTTCACAGCCGATCGGCCCTCCTCCAATCACAGCAAGGCTCCTTGGGCGTTCGACCAGGGAGAATACTGTTTCGTTAGTTAGAAAGCCTGCCTCTGCCAACCCTTTGACATTGGGATGGACAGCCCGTGTTCCCGAAGCAATTACAGCTTTTTTGAAACGCAGCTTTTTGCCGTCGACTTCACCCTCATCGGGACCGGTGAATCTGGCATGCCCCAGGAAAACGTCTACACCCAGGTCTTTGAATCGGTGGACAGAATCGTGATGGCTTATCCTAGCCCTCAAGCTCCGCATCCGCTCCATAACCGCGGGAAAATCCACTTCCACTCCATTGACTTTGACTCCGTAATTTTCGGCTTCCTGGATCTCACGAACGACCAGTGCTGAGCGGATCACGGTTTTAGACGGGACGCAGCCAACATTCAAGCAGTCTCCTCCCATGAGGCGCTGTTCCACAAGCGCAACTTTGGCTCCAAGGCCGGCCGCTCCGGCGGCAGTTACCAGTCCGGCGGTGCCTGCGCCGATGACTACAAGGTTGTATCGCTCTGCCGGTTCGGGATTAACCCAGCCGGGCGGGTGCACGTTTGCTACAAGTTCCTCGTTAAGTTCATCATGTGGCCATACATCCACCTTTTCGCTGAACGCATGTGACGGCTCTTCTTGAGATGGTTTCGCGCCTACTTGGACCGATGCTTCTGCATTCTTCAGACTCTTTCGAGCGATACGAGTTACGAAGAGCGCCACGGCGATGGTAGCGACAAGGCCGACCCAAAAGAAGATCTGACCAGCAATCCCTCCCTGTATCTTGCCGGCAGTCACCTCAGCCAGTGACCTGGCGGCTGAGCCAAAGTAGACATACATCAGAATGCCGGGAAGCATTCCTATAAGAGATGCAAGGGCATAGTTGCGAAAGGACACTCGCGTCAGACCAAGGGCATAGTTCAGCAGGTTGAATGGGAACACAGGACTCAGCCTCAGCAGCACAACAATTTTGAATCCCTCTTTTCCGACAGCTTCATCAATCGCAGCAAATTTTGGGTTGCCTGCAACTTTTTTTGCCACCCAGTCACGGGCGATGGTTCGGCCCACAAGAAAAGCGGCGCATGCCCCAAGGTTGGCCCCGATCCACACGGTTAGAAATCCTACCGGAACTCCGAACAAGAACCCCGCGCCCAGAGTCAGGACGGATCCAGGAAGGAACAATACGCACGCCAGGACATAGAATGCAGCCACGAATACCGGCCCCCAAGCTCCGAGGCCTTCGGTCCACTCAAGCACCCCGATCAAGTACTGTTTCACAGGCAGAAACCACAAGGCAGCGACCAACGCCACTGCAATGACCAGGAGAAGGAGTAGCTTCACGGCGCCCCTTTTACCGGCATGCGTATAACGTACTATGTTTTTTTCTTCTTTTTTCTGGAAATCGTTTTTCATCATCCTCCTCTCAACATTTTCTGGCGTACCCGGTCGGAGCTATTTACAAAACCTCCCGTCATACCGGTGACCTAACAATCACTCCCGGTACCAATAACAAGCCACTCCTACTTGCACTAAAGCGCTTACTTACTAAGATGCAGTGCGGAGGGGTTTGGGTGCATCATTTATCAGTGAATCCCCCATCATGCATTCTGCCAACCAACAAATGATCAGTGGCTCATCAAGCCCGGTTGACTAACGCTGCTTTCGGCGTCGGACGCTTAGCCATCCGCACTCGGTCATTTCCATAAGAGTTGGGGCGGACTGCGTCCCCTCCAACGCAAAAGTTGATTGACTTCGCCAAAATCTAATCGTAATGACCTGCATTGGAGAGAGGATCCGATCAAAGGACTAATACCAAAGCGCGGTCGAGAATGTAATTTAATTCGAGTTAAGTCGCGGTTTATGTTATGGCCTCCCAAGATTTTGGGAGGTAACTATGGGAAGGGTCACTAAGGCGTGTCTGCATATGTCAGTCGAAGAGCTTCAAATGCGATTGAACGGCACAAAGGATCGCAGAACGGGTCAGAAATTCTTGGTGATTTTGGAAGCCTTGGTAGATCCGAGACCAGCAGCGGAGATAGCCCTTCATACGGGGGTCTCGGTTCACAGTGTGCACAATTGGATTGCGGTGTACAACCGATGTGGTCTGGAAGGCATCTTGGGTCCTGGAACAGGTGGCCGCCGAAATGCGCACATGACGAGAGAGGAAGAAAGCCTGTTTTTGAGGCCCTTCTTCGAAAGGGCAGCGACAGGAGAAATAGCAAGTCTGGCTGAGATACGGGAAGCTTTGGAGAAATACGTCCGCAATCCTCTCCATCACTCGGTAGTGTATCGTTCCTTGGACAGGAACGACTGGCGCAGAATAAGGCCTAGAGCCAGTCATGTGCAAGCCAGGAGGGAAGAACAAGAAACCTTTAAAAAAAATTCCCGAACAAAGTAGCCGAAGTCCTGGCTGAACGAGATCCGGAAGACACAAGACCAGTCGTTCTCATGTCTCAGGATGAGTGCCGGTTTGGTCGGATCAGCGACTACCGCTACTGTTGGGCTCCCAAAGGTATGCGGCCAAAAGCGCCCAGACAGATTGTGCGCAAATTTCTGTACGTATATGCAGCAGTCTGCATGGTTCTGGGGAGAATGACTTCTCTCATACTTCCGTATGCAAACACTGAAATGATGAACCTGTTTCTGCAAGAGGTCTCCGAAGACTTCAAAGACTTCTTCGCGATGATGCTCATTGATCGCGCCGGATGGCATATGTCCAAAAAACTCAAGATTCCGGAAAACATCAGGTTGATACACCAACCTCCACACAGCCCTGAACTCAACTCGATTGAACACGTGTGGGAGCATCTCAGAGAAAAGGCAACACCCAACAAGGCATTCAAAACTCTCGACCAACTCCGGGATGCCTTATGCCAACATTTGAAAGCTCTCGCAAATGCCCCGGAGCAACTACGTTCTATGACTAATTTCCCTTACATGAGAGTTACTTCTTAGAAAGCGAATTGGTATTAGTTCTTCGTCTTTGTCAGCTAGCCGTTTGGATGACCCCAAAAAACTCTTCATCCAAAGAAAGATGAAGAAGCTGAAATAGAAAATAGAGTAAGACTACCAATACTAAAAAGATTCGTTAATAAGCCAATTTTGAAAGAAGATTTACACAAATACCAAAGTTTTCAAAGCTATCTATTTTAACCGGCTTGAGGTCTTGGAATCATACCTAACAAGATGTGAAAAAACCAACTGACGTGGGGATGCAACAGACCGTCCAGGACAAGGAAATGCATAAGAGCGCCCACGAGGGGCAGAAGAAGTGCGAGAGCGGGTACAAACTCCGGCTGCTTGGGCTTTGAAGTCCATCGAATCAATTTGATTAACAAGATGCTTACCGATCCCACATAAATTATGAGGAACGGAAAACCAAGATCGGCCATAAAGGTAAGGAAGATATTTTCAGACACTACTATTCGTTTTGTTGAATCAGCGAACTTTTCCATTGTACTGTAACGATACACGAGCTGGTAGTCGTCCAAGTATTTCTCACGCGGAGCCCGCAGACCATTACCGAAGTAAGGATTCTGCACAGCAATGTGCCAAGAGAACGGATAGTTCTCTATTCTATAGTAAGCAGGCTCATAATTCGGCTGAAGTTTTTGAATCGGCAGCTGATTAAAAAACAAAAATATCACCACCGCCAATGGGGCTAGAATCAGCAGAAATCTTCGGGCTTTTAACGATCCGAAGCCAACTGCAATAGCTCCGAGAACAACCGGAATTAGTACGGCGGATCTGAGGTCACTGAGGAAGCAAACAGCGTAACCCAGACACAATACTGAGCCGCCGATTATCGTATTGCGCTTAACCTTCCCAAGAATCAGCGCCAGGGGAGCAAAGGCCAAGAGAAGCATACGATTGAACAAAGGATGAACATTGACGTCGACAAAATGTTCTATTGCCCCGTAAAAGAAATATCCGCTAAAACTCAGGACTATTAAAAGTGACAACACAACGGTGCAGAACCACGTGAAGAACTCTCGTTTACGTGCAGAATTGATCAGAAATCTGGAACACCAGAAGCCTCCGAGACCGCTTGTCACAAAAGAGAATCCTCGCAACACAGAGGCTTCAAGTGTTGCACTGAGAAGGCAGCTCACCAAGACCAAGCACGTGAGGATTGCTGAAATGATCGCTTCAAGAGAAGCTCCTGTGTCAGCAGTTCTCTTCACGAACGAAATACTTGCAATCAAGCTCGCGAAACAGAACAGGGCCGTTAACAATTTAGCTCTGTCACCTTCGATGACGGCGAAGCTTGGGAATACGAAAGCGGCATTGAGACAAGTCAGACAAAACAAAGACCAGGCAATTTTCTCGCCCAATGGCAATCCGCGCACAGCCGACAAAAATGATTGTACAGGAGTAATCGAGTTTAACTCATCAACGGTAGTTGTAGTATGCATCATATTTATGTGAGGACTTTCAAACTGAAAAATTCCGCGCCCTTGTTGTTACAGCTATGATTAAGAGACAATGTCGATTGCGGCATTTCAGGATTGACTAGTAATAGTCTCTTCCCCATTGTCCGCTCCCCGTTTTCGAATAGTTCAGGCCGTCTAAGAATTCTGTTCCAATTACTCAAACCATGAGTTTCTTGTATCGTCCATAGCTTATTATTTTTTTAGTGTGACGATGCGCGGCATCCCCCTAGGGTACTGTATTCTATACCCCATTGGATGCTAGTTCCGGCAACGAAAATCTCTGGTAGTGGGTCAGTTTGCAATATTTCCGGATCATTCCCGTGACACTTTCAGATCGCTGCTATTTGGTCGGGCGTCCTTCTGCCGTAATCGGCCGAACTGCTGTGTGTATTTGTAGAGAGTGTCGGTGGCGTACATGGGAACGCGCCTCAATGCCTTCCAAATAGAATTCCCTTCTGACAGCATTACGACTCTCAATGCAGCCAAGGGCTCACAAAATGCTGATGATGTAAGCTTGGCTGCGCGGATCAAGAGCCAGATCAAACGGCCGTTGGGATTGTGCCTGTACGCTCGAATGATCGCCTTCACCAGATGCTTGGGCATAAAGCCGGAAAAGCGAATAATGTCATTTATTAGTGTCTTCTCATACTTGCGGTAATCCTTCCGATAGTATTCCTCGGCGCGTTGGGGCAACTCCTGCAGAACCCTGTCATGCAAGTCGGTGCCGGGATAGAAGGTAAGCGAATAGAAATGCACGTAAAAGGGCCTAGGGATGCCCGAGATGAACTCCGCCGTCGCCAACCTCTCGTCGTTACTTTCGAACGGATTATCCATAATCACGTCATAGTAAGCAGCGATACCGACCTCTTTGATTAGGCGAGCCGACTTCATGAAATCGGCGGGCAAGGATTTCCTCTTGTACACGTCGAGACATACCCTGTCAAATCCGCTTTCCAGCCCCATTGTCAGCCATTGCAGGCCCGCTCTCTTCAGGGCAAGCAGTTTTGTTGCATTCAGGTAAAGTGGGATGGACCGAACTACGAAGGGTTTGTTTACCCTCGCACTATACTCGCGACAAAAATCCATGAGATATTGGACAGGATTCGACAAGAAACAATCATCCTGAAAATTAATGACCTCGATGCAGGACGAGGTACGCACTACGTGCTCTAGCTCGAGGATGACGTCTTCAACGCTGCGACGACGAACCTTGCTGGAACGCAATACTCTTTTCAGAGCATTGTTGCAGCAGTACGCGCATGAATAGGGACACCCTCGAGACCCGAGCACGTCGTACACTTTCCCGCGATACCCTCCCAGGCGTCTCATCAGCTTTTCATCCAGGGCTTCTATTGTCCCACCCTTCGTTTGAACATAGGCGCTCATGGGAACCAAATCAGCGAAGGGCAACCCATCCAGGTCTTCAATCACAGGTCGGAACGGGCCTTTGGCAATCCGTCCGTTTTTCAAGCAGCAGATTCCCGGGATTTGGGCAGGATCTCCACCCTCTCTCAGTGCCGTTGCCAGTTCCGCTGAGCTCTCTTCACCTTCTCCAATGCACACACAGCTAGCATAAGGAAAGCATGATTCAGGATTGAGCGTCGGATGCACCCCACCCCACACTATAGGAAGGGACGGGAACACCTTCTTGAGGTAACTGCTGATTTCACGGACAGTCTCGAATTCCAGACTCATTACACTGAACCCTACGTATACCGGACTGACCTCAGAAACAAATCGCCGAACGTGGGGCAAAAGACTGGACAGTCTTCCACTCTCTCTCGCGTAGGGTAAGTAGAGCAGGATAGACTGCCACCCTTTGTCTAGAAGGCTAAGGTGCACATGTCTCAGTCCAATGGACCGCAAATTTTCTTGAACCGAAACGAGAAGAACGGATTTGGAGCTAGCGTTCAATGGCCCCCTCCCCCAGGAAAGTGGCGAAGCTGTTATTCATAAATTCTCGGGACCGAAAAGCCGACACCAGCTTTCCCCTCCGCCGTAGCGCCATGCGGCGCGCCCTCCGTCCCGGGCGTCGTTTTAGGACGCGGACACATTATCCGGAATTATGCCGCGGTATTGCCAATCCTGGGGTGTTGCCGAGGAATCTGGTCTCGGCAGTGTGCCCCTGCCACCTGCAAAGACCCCGGATGGTCCTTCAAGGGGCAAGAGGACAGCAAAACCGTCGTCACGTTGCTGAAAAAAAATCGATTATACAGCAGCGTATGTACTCGGTCAACCGAAATGTCCTCGCCGCAATCACCCGAACACCGTGCGGTAATGTCAAGCCAAAGGAAACGCCGACGCCACATGAACATACCACTTCCGACCATGACACGTGACCTTCGCTCCGACCTTGATGAGACGCTTGATCAGCCATTCCATTGACCGTTTGACTTCTCCGCCCAAGAGGTAGAACTGCCGGAGCATGTGCAGGAGGTTGTAGGCCAACACTCCCATGAGCAACCGGGCCTGGTTAGCTGCGAACTGGTGACAACTCGTCTTGTCCCAGCGCAGCGTGTTCTCCCCTTCCGTGATCCGATTCTCAACGTCTCCGCGCCCGTTGTAAACCTTGACCACCTTCTCGGCAGGAAGCTTGGAATTCGTCACAATGAACCCGATCCGGGGGAAGAGTTCCCCCTCGTGCCACTCGATCTTGGCAACCACTCTCCGCTCCCTCTCCCACGTCTTGGGCTGGTACCGGAGGTCAACCAGCTTGATCTAAATCCCACTCTTGGGAGGTGGCCCCACGGGACGGGTCAGATCCGGGTCGATGAGTCTGTTCAGCACCGCATTGGCCGGAAGTCGGATGAAGTACGTGACCCGCTCACTCTCGCAATACCTGTACACCTGAGGGTCGACAAACGCTGCGTCACCCCGAAGCCAGAAGCGGATGAATCTCACGAGCAAATGAAATAGAAGACCTGAATTATTGAAAAGTAGAATAAAAGGCATCTAATCGAGAAGCCAAGAGAAATCTCCGCTGGGAAAATAAAATGCAATCGATTGTGGACGATCTCCCCGGTGCAAAAAGGGGGTCAAAATATCATCGAGAGAGCTAAACGTCGAAGAAATCCAATAAAAGAAACTCAAGACGCAAGAGTTCCTGAAGGACGCGAAAGCGGGCATGATGATCTGTCCCCTGAATTATGTACCACTTGTTAAGTTAGAGGCATGGTGCCTTTGCCTGCTCGGGGGGGGTGACAAAGTTGGAGTCCTCTTTTCAATCGATTGAAAGGTCCCTCCGAGAATATGCGAGTTGCTCACCAACTTCCCGAGGCTTAAAGATCTTGTCACTGGGGAAAATTGCCTGCCGGAAAGAGGATCAATAGCGCGGCTCGGTGAAAGGTCAAGGCTTTATGATTTTCAGTCCCCCGGGGAGTGGGATCACCCCTAGCAGGAGTTTCCTAGTTACAGTTGGATAAACAGATAACTCCTGAGTTTTGCAGGTGTTTCCTGACGTCGAGACTATCCCCTAAACTACGAGGGCTGTAATAGAATGAAACAAGGCTTGACAA